>DASXJM010000540.1:0-13729 GCA_036497405.1 Streptosporangiaceae bacterium
CGGCCCTGGCGGCCCTGCAGGCCGAGAGCCTCCAGCGGCCCGGTGAGCGCGTCGAACCCGGTCGCGTAGACGATGACGTCCAGCGGGTAGTCGGCCTCGCTGGTCCTGATGCCCGCGGCGGTGATGCGCTCGATCGGGGTGTCGTTCAGGTCGACCAGGTCCACGTTGGGCCGGTTGAAGGTCGCGTAGTAGTTGGTGTCCAGCGGCAGCCGCTTGGTCCCGAACGGGAACGTGCGCGGCTTGAGCCGGTCGGCCACCACCGGGTCGTGCACGATCTCATCGATCTTGGACCGGACGAACTCGGCTACCAGCTCGTTGGCGCGGGGGTCGACGACCAGATCGTTGAAGGTCCCGGCGGAGAACATGAACCCGCCCTGTTCCCAGGCGCCCTCGAACGCGGCCCGGCGCTGCTCGGCCGGGACCTCCAGGGCCGAGATCGTGCTGGCCGGGTAGGGGATACCGGCCCGGGAGTGCCGCCCGCGGCGGCGCCATTCGCGGTAGTTCTGCTTCCACAGGCCGGCCAGCTGGGGATCGAGCGGGCCGTTGGCGGCCGGGATGGTGAACTGCGCGGTCCGCTGGAATACGGTCAGCTGGGCGGCCTGCTCGGCGATGACCGGAATAGCCTGGATGCCAGAGGCGCCGGTGCCGATGACCCCGACCCGCTGACCGGCCAGGTCGACCGGCTCGTGCGGCCAGTGGCCGGTGTGCAGGGTCAGGCCGCCGAACTCGGCCCCGCCGGGGAAGGCCGGGGTGTTGGCCGCCGACAGGCAGCCCACCGCCGTGACCAGGTAGGTGGCGGTGGCCTGGTCGCCGTCGGCGGTCCGGACCGTCCACCGGTGGCTGGCTTCGTCGTAGCGGGCGCTCGTGATCCTGGCGTTGAACGTGAAATGGGTCCGCAGGCTGAGCCGGTCGGCCACGTGTTCCAGGTATTCCAGGATCTGCGGCTGCTCCGGGTAGCGCTCGGTCAGTGGCCACTCCTGCTCCAGCTCGGGCAGGAACGAGTACGAGTAGTACATACTTTCGGAATCACAGCGGGCGCCGGGATAGCGATTCCAGTACCAGGTGCCGCCGACGCTGGCGCCCGCTTCGAAGCCGCGCACCGACATGCCCTGCTCCCGCAGCCGGTAGAGCATGTACAGCCCGGCGAAGCCGGCGCCGATCACGATCGCGTCGGTGGTCCCTGCCTGTTCGGTCATGCCTGGTCTCCCGACCGTCGACGGTGATAGCGCTTTCTAGAATTGGACGCTAACACCGGCTGATTGGCCCGGCAATTGCCCGTCACAGGCGCCCCATCAGCACCACGGCCGCGTGAGCTGGCGTGGACGGGCTAAAAATAACGATGTGCTGGCATTCGTTCCCAATGTTGACTTTTGCGGACTAAGTGACCGCTTCCTGCTAGCGTGCCGCGCATCAGCCTGCTTCTTAACCGGGTGAGTGCAGGTTCAGGTGGGGGGAGTTCGTCGTGACCAAGGCAACCCTGCGCTCCGCCGTGCTGGGCGGAGTCCTTGGCGGCGTGATGATGGCCGTGTGGCTGATGTTCATTTTGTGGCTGACCGGAATTGGCTTCTGGACGCTGCTGAACCTCATCACCAATACGTTCTGGCGGGCCGTGCCGCTGAACGGAAAGTTCAGCGTGTGGTCTTTGATCATCGGCCTGGTCGCGCACGTGATCGTGGCCCTGATCTTCGGGGCACTGATCGCCCTGGCCGCCTGGGTGCTGCCGGTGTCGCGCACTCTGATCATCGCCGGCGGGGCGCTGGTCGGGCCGATCATCTGGGTGGTCATGCAGTACGGCATCTGGCGGGCGGTGGACCCGGCGGCGGCCCAGATCATCACGCCGTGGGTGTTCGCGGTCGCGCACCTGATCTTCGGGGTGCTGGCGGCCGCGGTGGCGGCCATCATCACCACGGACGAGAAGGCGGCCGGCTCAACCAGGCTTATCGTGGACGAGCCGGGCCCGCAGTCCACGCCGGAGGCGTTCCGCGCCCGCACCGCCGGTCGGCACGCCAGCCCGGACACCGGGCAGGCTCCGGCCGAGCGGGCCAGGCCCTACGGGACCGAGGCCACCGGCCAGTACGCCGTCCAGGTCACCGGCCCGCAGGCCACGCAGGTCGCCGGGCCGGACGCGGCCGCGGCCGCCAGCCGGGCACCGGTCATGACGGCCCAGGACAGCGAGGCGGTGCCGCACCGGCGGCTGCTGACCGCCCGCAACGACGGCGGCCTGCGGACGGTCGTCTACACCAGCGGCGGCCCCGGCATGGTCACCGACGAACCCACCGCCAACGGCGGTACCGGAAGCGCCCTGAACCCGCTGGAGACCGTACTCGGCGCCGCCTGCGGGTCCATCGGGGCCACCTTCGCCCGGGTGGCCCGGGAGACCGGCGTCATCTACGACGGCATCAACTTCGAGGCGTCGTACACCGCCGACCCTCGGGGCCAGGCGGGCCAGCCCGGGGTGCCGCCCTACTTCGAGACCGTCATGATCCAGGCCCGGGTCCGCGCGACCCGGCCCGACTCCCGGCTGGCCGACGTGGCCCGGGCCACCGAGCGGCGCTGCCCGGTCCGCAACCTGCTGGCGGACGCCGGGGTCCGGGTCGAACTGCGCTGGAGCGCGGTCGCGCCCGAGACCCCGTCCCCCGAGCTCCAGGAGACCCCGGACGTCGCCCGGCAGCCGGACCGCTAGCCGGCCGATCGCCCCTGGCCGCGGCCCGGCCGAAGGGCCAAAGTTATAGTTGGGACCGCGGTTACGCCGCTGGCGGTGGATCTCGCTGGCGTCCGATGATCTGTCTGGAGTGCGCCACGGCCTTTGGGAGCATTCTGTTCGGCCCGGGAGAGCCGCCGGCGGCTGGGCTCACCACGCCGGCGTTCTTCACCGACCTGAACCTGGACCAGATCGGCGCCGCCATCACCCGCGGCCTGGACCAGTACGAGCTGATGCCGTACTTCCGCACCCCGCTGCACGATGAAGCGGTCGTGGCCTACCGGCACGAGGTGGTCCGCGACGTGCGGCGGACCGAGGTCCGGGAGACCCTGACCACGTTCGCGGGCCGGATGCAGGCCATGCGCCAGGCCCTGACCCGGGCCGCCCAGCTGCGGCACCCGTACCAGCGGCAGCGCTGGTTTCTGGACGCGGCCGACACCTACGGCCGGGCGGTCCACACCCTGACCGAGCAGTTGCAGGCGGCCGAGCTGAGCTCGGAAGGCCTGCGGTCCCTGCGGTCCTACCTGGAGGCCTACACCGGCTCGGCCGGATACCAGCAGCTGACCACGCACGTCCGCGACCTGCTCGTCCGGCTGGGCCAGGTGCGCTACTGCGTCCACATCCGGGGCAGCCGGGTCCGGGTCACCCGCTACGAAGACGAGGCCGACTACGGCGCCGACGTCGAGCAGACGTTCGCCAAGTTCGGGCAGGGCGAGGTCAAGGACTACCGGGCACCGTTCCGCTCCCTGGCCGAGATGGACCAGGTGGAAGGGCAGGTCCTGGACTGTGTGGCCCAGCTCTACCCAGAGCTGTTCCAGGACCTGACCGGCTTCGGCCAAGCCCACCTCAACTTCGCCGACGGCACCATCGCCACCTTCGACCGGGAGGTCCAGTTCTACCTGGCCTATCTGGACTACATCCGGCCGCTGGAATCGGCCGGCCTGCCGTTCTGCTACCCCGAGGTCAGCCCGGACGGCCATCGGGTCCGCGTGGACGACGGGTTCGACCTGGCGCTGGCCAGCAAGCTGGCCGGCGGACGGCGGACGGTGGTGCAGAACAGCTTCCAGCTGGACGGCCCGGAACGCGCGATCGTCGTCACCGGCCCCAACCAGGGCGGCAAGACGACCTTCGCTCGCATGGCCGGGCAGCTGTTCTACCTGGCCAGCCTGGGCCTTCCCGTGCCCGGGCGCGTCGCTCAGCTGTTCCTCCCGGATCAGATCTTCGCTCATTTTGATATGGAAGAAGATCTGGAGGACTTCCGGGGCCGGCTCGAGCACGAATTGATCCGCATGCGCGAGATCCTGCAGCACGCCAGCCAGCGCAGCGTGATGGTCATGAACGAGAGCTTCGCCTCGACCACGCTGGAAGACGCGTCGTTCCTGGGCGCTGAGATCCTGCGCCAGCTGATCGCGAAGGACCTGGTCTGCGTCTACGTCACGTTCATCGACCAGCTGGCTTCGCTCAGCCCAGCCTGCGTCTCCATGGTGGCCGGGGTCGACCCGAGCCATCCCGCGGACCGGACGTTCCGGGTCGTGCGCAAGCCCGCCGACGGCCTGGCCTACGCCGCCGCCATCGCTGGCCGGCACGGCCTCAGCTATCAGCGCCTGAAGGAGCGGATCGCTCGATGAAGGCCTGGCTGATGTACTCCGGCCGCGATCTCGACCCGGCCCGCGAGCCGGCCACGGCCGAGCAGGCCCGCAGCCAGGACCTGGAGCTGGGCACGCTGTGGTCGGCCATGGCCGCCGGTGACGACTACCTGGCCGGCCAGGCCCGGCAGGCCATGCTGGCCGGCCTGACCAGCCCGGAAGCGATCGTCTACCGGCAGCAGATCCTGGCCGACGCGGTGGCCCGGCCGGCCGTGATCCGGCGGCTGTACGACATCGCGGTCGCGGCGGTCACCGGCAGCAAGCGCGGATTGTTCGGGCTGACCAGTTCGTCACCGGACGCGCTGGTGTACCGGTCGACGCAGACGCTGGAGATGTTCGCCGGCCAGCTGAAACAGCTGCGGTCGGTGGCCGACGAGCATGGCCGCAGTTTCCAGTCGGACGGCTTCCGCCGGTTCTTCGCCATGATCGCGGCCGAACTGGACGACGCCTACCTGCGGACCGTGGACGAGCACCTGAAGGAGCTGGCCTTTCGCAAGGGCACGCTGATCAGCGCGACCCTGGGCCCGGGCCACAAGGGCGCCGGCTACGTGCTGCGCGAGCCACGTGGCCAGGGCTGGCGAGACCGGCTGCCGCTCGGGGGCCAGCCCGGTTTCGGCTTCACCGTCCTGGACCGCGATGAAGCCGGCCAGCAGGCCCTGTCGGACCTGCGGTCGCGCGGTCTGAACGGGGTGGCCAGTGCGCTGGCCCAAGCCTGCGACCACCTGCTGGCCTTCTTCACCCTGCTCCGGGCCGAACTGGCCTTCTACGTCGGCGGACTCAACCTGCGCGAGGCCCTGACCGCGGCCGGCCAGCCGGTCTGCGTCCCGGTCCCGGTCGCCGAGGAGAAGCTGGCCTGGTCCGCGCGCGGCCTCTACGACCCGGCGCTCAGCCTCCGGCTGGCGGGCCGGCCAATGAGCCGCACGGTCGGCAACGACGTCGAAGCCGACGGCAAGCGGCTCATCATGATCACCGGCGCCAACCAGGGCGGCAAGTCCACGTTCCTGCGCAGCGTCGGCCTGGCCCAGCTGATGATGCAGTGCGGCCTGTTCGTCGCGGCCGAATCCTTCACCGCCAGCGTCAGCCCGGGCATCTTCACCCACTTCCCGCGGGAAGAGGACGCCACCATGGAGCGGGGCAAGCTGGACGAGGAACTGAGCCGGATGAGCGACATCGCCGACCAGCTCACCCCGGGCAGCCTGCTGCTGGCCAACGAGTCGTTCGCCGCCACCAACGAGCAGGAAGGCTCGGAGATCGGCCGCCAGATCGTGCGGGCCCTGCTCGAATCGGGGGTCCGCGTCGTCTTCGTCACCCACCTGTTCGACCTGGCCCACAGCCTGTACACCACCCAGGGTGGCGGTGAGGGGGCCAGTGCGTTGTTCCTGCGGCCGGAGCGCCGCGACGATGGCCAGCGCACGTTCCGGCTGCTCCCGGGCGAGCCCCGGTCCACCAGCTACGGGCCCGACCTGTACCGGCGGATCTTCGGCCCGGGCCCGGCCTAGCCAAGGCGGTCAGCCGGTGCCGGCCTGGCGGACGGTGGACTCGCGCACGATCAGCTCGGGTTCGAACACGATCTGGCGGTGCCGGTGGGTCTTGCCGTCGGTGGCTTCCTCGATCAGCATCTCCATGGCCGCCTTGCCCAGCTGGGAGCGGGGCTGGCGCACCGAGGTCAGCGGCACCGTGGCCGCGGCCGCGAAGTCGATGTCGTCGTAGCCGACGATGGCCAGATCGCCCGGCACCGACAGGCCCCGGCGCACGGTGTCCTGCAGCAGCCCCAGGGCCAGCAGATCGTTGGCGCAGAACACCGCGGTCGGCCGCTGCCGGGCCGGGATGGTGGCCAGCTTCTCGCCGGTGGCCCGGCCCTGCTCCACGTCCAGCCGCGGTGTCTCGATCATGGTCAGCGCGTCGGAGGACAGCCCGGCCGCCTCGACGGCGGCGCGCGCCCCGGCCAGGCGCTGGCTGACCTGGGTGATGGACAACGGGCCACCGACGAAGCCGATGCGCCGGTGCCCCTGGTCGATGAGGTGCGAGACCGCCAGCTCGCTGCCGACGCGGTCGTTCACGGACACCGAACACTCGTTGCCACGGGCCGCCCGGTCGACCAGGACCACCGGAATGCCCCGGCGGCGGATCTCATCGATGGTGGACGTCCGGCTCCCGACCGGGGTGATCAGGATGCCGAACGCGCGCTGCTCACGCAGCGAGCTCAGGTAGTGGTGCTCGCGGGAGGTGTCGTCGTTGCTGTTGCACAGCACCACCGACAGGCCCAGGGACGCCGCGACTCCCTCCGCGCCCGCGGCCAGGTCGGTGAAGAACGGGTTTCGCACGTCCAGCACGACCAGGCCGATGGTGCGGCTGCGGCCCGCCCGCAGTTGCCGGGCCGCTTCGTTGCGGACGAAACCGAGCTCGTCGATGGCCTGCAGGACACGCTCACGGGTCGACGGGGCCACCCGCTCGGGCCGGTTCAGGACGTTGGAGACGGTACCCACTGAGACGCCCGCCCGGGCCGCGACGTCTACCACGCTGGCTGTTTCGCGCACGCACCCCTCCGGCAGGCATTCGGAAATGTTCTATCAAAACGAATTGGCAGCCACTGACCGGGCTCGCCGGTCCCCGCCAACACGGGCCGTCGCTGCCCTACCTCACCGAAACGTTTCAACTATACACCGAGCGCGACTATCCGGAAATATGCTCCGGAAAACGATGTCTTCCCCCGAATTCTTGACGCTCTGGTTAAAACGATTCATCATGGCGGAAAGCTCCCTCACGTGACGAGCAGCGTGGCGAATCCGGAGGTTGTGTGGTGGGTGTGTGGCCGACGGCGGACAGCCCCGGCGATGCCGCCATGCTGGCCCGCGGCTTCGAGCGGGCGGATCAGCGGTACGGCCCGGTGCCAATCTGGTGGTGGAGCGGCGAGCGGCTGAACCGGGCCCGCCTGCGCTGGCAGATGGAGCAGCTCTGCGCTCAGGGCGTGACCCAGGCCGTGGTGATGTGCCTGGCCCCGCGGGGACCGCTGTACGGCTCGCTCGCGGACGACCCCCCATTCCTGTCCGAGGCCTGGTGGGACATCTTCCTGGCCGCGTGCGCCGACGCGCAGCAGCTCGGCTTTCACTTCTGGCTCTACGACCAGTTCGGCTTCTCCGGCGCCAACTTCCAGGGCCAGCTCACCACCGCCCACCCCGAGTGGACCGGGCAGGAACTGGTGCGCGCCGATGACGGCACCTGCCATGCCGAATCGCGCGGCTTCGACTACTACGATCCGGCGGCGTGCCGGGCGCTCATCGACACCGTGCTGGGAGAGTTCCGCCGCCGGGCCGGGGAGTGGTTCGGCTCGGTGATTACCGGGCTGTTCCAGGATGAGCTGCCGCACCTGCCGTCCTGGGGCAAGGACTTCGCCGCGTCGTTCACGCGCGAGTACGGGTACGACCTGCGCGACCAGCTCCCGCTCCTGTGGGACGGAGACAGCGACCAGGCCCGCCGGGTCCGCCGCGACTACCACGCGCATCGCGCCGAACTGGCCGCCCGCGCGTTCTTCGCGCCGTACGCGGACTGGGCCAACGCGGCCGGCCTGATCGCCGGGTTCGATCAGCAGTCGCCCGCGCGGGAGGGTGACCCGGCCGGCAGCGTGGAGCTCTACGGCGACTACCTGGCCACCCACCGGCGGTTCACCGCCCCCGGCAGCGACCACTGGGGCGATCCGAAGCTGCACAGCTCGCTGGCGCACGCGGGCGGGCACCCGCGGACCTGGATCGAGGCGTTTCACTCCTCGGGCTGGGGCGGCACCCTGGAGGAGACCTACGACTGGCTGGGCCCGTTCCTGCGCCGGGGCGCCACCTTGTACGACCCGCACGCCGTGTACTACTCCACGGTCGGCGGCTGGTGGGAATGGGCACCCCCGTCGACCTGCTGGCGCCAGCCCTACTGGCCCGACTACCACGTGTTCTCGGGCGCGGTGACCCGGCTGTGCCAGCTGCTCAGCGCGGGCCAGCTGGTGGCCGACACCGTCCTGCTCTACCCGACCCAGACCGCCCAGGCCGACGTCACGCTGGCCGGCCCGAGAGCCGGGGCCCAGGTCGCCTCCGGCCTGTACAACGAGCTGAACGGATCGACCGCCTGGTTCGACGAGCGTCCCGGGATCCTGGACCGGGCCCGGACCGACTACGAGATCTTCGACGAGCCGACCCTGACCGCGGGTCAGCTCGACGGAGACACCTGGCGGGTGGCGGGCGGAACGTTCCGCAACATCATCCTGCCCGGTGTCACCATGCTGGGCGGCCGCCTGGCCGGGCAACTGGCCGCGTTCGCCGCGGCCGGCGGCACCGTGGTGGCCGCCGGGACCGTCCCCCACCTGTTCAGCGGTCCGGACCACGACGGCGGGGCGGCCTTCACCCGGGCCGTGGCCAACGGGCTGATCACCGTGGCCGATTCGGCGGCCGCGGTCGTGCCCCGGCTCCGGCGCGGGCCGGTCGCGGTCGAGGCCGATGTCCCGTACCTGCTGCGCCGGGTCGGCGACGCGCTGGTGCTGCTGCTGGTCGCCCACGACGGGCAGACCGGCACCTCGATCCCGCTCGTCCCCGGGCACAGCCACGAGGACCGGATCGCGGGCCGGTTCACCTGGCGGGGCTACTGGGAGGGACGGGCCAACGAGGGCTACCAGTTCATCCCGGTCGGGGACCGGGTCGCGCACGTGACCGTGGCCGGCGCGCCCGGCGCCCAGGCCCAGCGGTGGGATCCCCGCTCCGGTGCCCGCACGGGCCTGGCCATCGGCGAGGGTCCGGGCGGTGAGCTGACCCTGGCCGTGCCGTTCGAGGACGGGCCCATGTCAGTGGTGGTCCTGTCGGCCGGGCTGCCGCCGGCCACCCGGCCCGCCCGCGGCGACCTCGTCGCCCGCCACGAGCTTGACGGCCACTGGGAGATCGAGGCCCGGTCCACCCTGGACAACCAATGGGGCGACCTGGGCGACGCCCGGGTCACGGGCACCTTGCCCATCGAAGTGTGGCCGGTGGAGCACGCCGAGGGCACACCCGCCCAGGGCGGGCCGGCCGGGACGGAGCCGCCGTCCGCGGCCAGCTGGCATCCGGCGCTGGCCACCTTCGGGCCGTACGTGCAGGTCTGGGGCCCCCAGGGGACCTGTGCGGGACCGGCCGGCCCGGACGCGCCCGGCTGGCGGGACGGGGAGTTCTCACTGTCCCGGGGCATCCGCAAGGATCCCATCCACTTCGACAACCTCGGGCCCAAGGGCTCGGTGCCGGAGGAGTTCCTGCTCTGGCCGGACGTGGGCCCGGGGGAGTGGGTGGCGGTCCGCTGCCTGCTCGATCTGCCCGCGGGCGGTGAGCGGGTCCTGGTGGTGGGGACCGACGCCGACCGCCGGGTGTTCCTCGACGGCCGGCCGGTCGTGGTCAACGGCTCCGGGTACTGGACGCAGTCCCCGGTGACCCCGGAGGCGGGTCCGGTCGAGGCCGAGATCTGGCTGAGCCGCCCGGCCGATGACGGGCCCGGGCCGGCCGCGCTGCGTGCTTCGTTCGCGGTCGTGGCCGACCCGGTCCGGTACCAGCGGCCCGAGTGGCTGGAACCGGCCGACGGCGCCCGCGCGTCCACGACCGTGCGTTTCACCACCGCCTTCACGCTCAGCGCGGTGCCGCCGCAGGCTCAGGTCCAGGTGGCCACCGTGGGGCCGGCCACGATCGGTGTCAACGGCCAGGAGATCGGCCGTCAGGGTGCCTTCGAGCCCTACGCCAAACGCCGCCGGGCCACCGTTCAGCCCTACGAACTGACCGGCGCCCTGACCCCGGGCCGGAACGAGCTGACCCTGGAGATCCAGGATCTCGGTGACGGCGTCGCGGCCCTGGCCGACTCGGTGGCGGCCGGCCACGGCGGCATCGGGGTACTGACCGATCTGACCTGGGCGGCGACCCGGGACGGGGTGGCCATCCCGCTCCGGCTGCGCCGCGAGCAGTGGTCTGACCCCCGGTGGGTCTGCCTGCGGGCCCGGCCGCACCCGCTGCCGCGGTCGGCCTGGCTGAACCAGGATGCGGCCAGCGACGGCGTGGTGCTCGACCTGGTCCCCAGCACCGATGCCGATCCCGGGGCGGCGCCCCGGGTCGAGTGGCTGCGGTTCACCGCCCCCGTCGGCGCGATCAGCCTGCGGGTGCCGACCGAGGTGCCGTTCACCGCGATCGTGGACGGGCGGCCGATTCCGCCCGACGGAGACGTGATCACGCTGGACAAGCCGCTGGCCGCGGGCACCGTCGTCTACCTGCGGTTCGACGCGGCCAGCGGGCACCGCGGCGGCGGCCTGCTCAGCGGCCCGGTCCAGGCCAGGACGGTGAGCACCGACGGCGAACTGGCCGAGTGGGGGCGGTTCGGGCTGGGATCGTTCGGCGGCAGCGTCAGCTACCGCCGGACCATCCACGCCGAGGCGTCCGGGCCCGGAGATTCCGTCCTCCTCGATCTGGGCGAGGTCCGGGGCAGCGCCGAGGTTCTGATCAACCAGATGCCCGCCGCGACATTGACGTGGAGCCCTTACCAAGCCGATATCACTGCGTATCTGCGACCCGGAGCCAATGATCTGGAGGTAATTGTCCGGGGCACTCTGGCCGGATACCTCGGTAGCGCGTCGCCCACCCCGGCCGTGACCCGCGGACAAGACCGTCATGGCCTGTTTGGGCCAGCAGCCATACTTATGCTGCATTCGCACCCTTGACACCAAAGCTGAGGATGTGATTCGATCGTTGGAACGATTCAGAAAATATCAAAAATAACATTTAGGACACGCTGGACCGCGCCGCAATAGCGTACGGTGTGCCATTACGGAGTCATGCTCAAACGCCATTTAACCGGCGTTATTCAACGCTGCCCAAAAAGGGCACTTGAATAACGGCGATCGCACCCCGAAGGCTCAATTCCCGCAGTGCAGCCTGCAGGGCGGGAAGTCCCGCAAACCCACCGCAGTCACTGAGTTGCTGCGGCAGACAGTACGGGTGGTTCGTTTTGGTCCACGAACATCGGAGGCGCGGTTCCGGACCGGTCGTCGTCGCGGCGGCCGCGAGTTCGGCCGCCGGCGGGCTTACCACCCAGCCGGCCGCCGGCGTGGATACCGCGTCCGGCGGCACCCGGCCCGGGGCGTCCGGGCGGCGTGGGCGGCCGCGCTGGCGCGGCCTGATCAGCCGGCAGTTCATCGCGATCTTCATGCTGCCGAGCCTGCTGCTCATCGGGCTGTTCAGCTACTACCCGGCGGTCCGCAGCCTGGTCGGCGGGTTCTACATCTGGGACGGCTTCACGGCCCCCCGTTACGACGGCTTCGGCCAGTTCACCCAGTACTTCCACTCGTCGACGTTCGGCGCCGAGGCCCGCAACCTGGTGCTGCTGGTCATCGGCAGCATCGCGATCACGCTGGTCTCGCAGTTCGTGGCGGCCGAGGTCGTGGCTCATCTGCCCGGCCGGACCGGCACCATCGCCAAGTACCTGCTGACCCTGCCGGTGGTCCTGCCGCCCATTCTCCTCATCGACGTCTGGGCCTACCTGCTGAACCCGTCCAACGGCCTGATCAACCGCATCCTGAGCGAGCTGCACCTGCCCCAGCCGGGCTGGCTGACCGACTCGCACCTGGCCCTGATCTCGATCCTGCTGATCGGGTTCCCGTGGATCTCCAACCTCGGCTTCCTGATCTTCCTGGGCGGTGTCCAGCACCTGCCGCGCGAGATCCTCGAGGCCAGCCGGGTCGACGGGGTCAGCCGGATCCGCCGCGTCTTCGCCATCGATATTCCCCTGCTGATGCCGCAGTTCCGGATCGTCACGATCCTGGCCGGCGTCTACAGCGTGCAGAATTTCATTCCTATTCTGCTGCTCACCAACGGCGGGCCCGGCAACGCCACCTATGTGCCGGGCCTGGATATGTACCAGTCGGCGTTCCAGAACAGCCAGTACGGCTACGGAATGGCGATCGGGACTGTGCTCTTCATCGCGATGCTCATCTTCACGATCATCATTATGCGCACCTTGCGGCCGCGTACTTAAATCCATTGGCCCAATGAGCAGAAAGTAGGCGAAGGAGCCTATGAAAATCAATCGCAAACTCTATGCGCTGCCCGTGATGACCGTCGCGGCCTTGCTGGCCGCCGCGTGCAGTGGTGGCAGCAGCAGTTCCGGGAGCAATGTCACTATCCGGGCCATCCTGCCGCCCAATACCGGGCCCATCAGCTCGCCGCAAAATGCCAGCTTGCAGAAATTCACGCAGCAGTACGAGTCGAGTCACCCGAACGTCAGCGTCGAATGGCAGCCCAATCCCACCTCGGCCATTGTCACGGCCAACGCGACGCTGGTCTCGCAGGCGTCCGGCGGTGACGCCCCCGACATCGTCTGGCAGCAGTACAACCCCCTGCTGTCGGGGTCGATCCCCAAGGGCATCCTGCAGGATCTGCGGCCCTACCTGAACAAGCCGAACCCGTACGTCAAGGGCAACACCAAGTGGCTCGACCTGTTCACCCCCTCCACGATCCCGTACATGACCTCTCCTGACGGGCAGATGCAGATCCTGCTCGGGTCCAACGTCGAGACCGCCTTCTTCTACAGCAAGTCGGCCTTCAGCAAGGCCGGCATCAGCGGGCCCCCCGCGACCTGGGCCGACCTGATGAGCGACATGGGCAAGCTCAAGCAGTCCGGCGTCACCCCGTTCATGTTCGCCGACGGCGGCCCCTGTAACCCGTCCTGGTACGAGCGGCTGGCCAGCACGTCGCTGCTGACCCCGGAACTGAGCAAGTTCGTGGTCAACAAGTCGCAGGTCACTAGCGGCCTCGACGTGGCCGTCGGGGTCACCAAGGGCATCATCAGCATGAACAACCCGCGCTACGCCGAAGTCTGGAAGCTGCTCGGCGCCATGAAGCCCTACATGCTCAAGGGCGGCAGCAGCTACGACGCCTGCTCCACCCCGAGCACGGTCAGCCCGCCCCTGTCCCCGCAGTCGCTCCTGGTCCAGGGCAAGGTGGCCATGCTGTGGGGCGGCAGCTGGTTCATCCCGCAGCTCAACACGGCCGGCTACAGCGGCAAGTACGGCCTGTTCGCCGAGCCGCCGATCACCAAGGCGACCACCCCCTACGCCACCGGCGTCGACACCAAGGGCGTCATCGGCGGCCCCAACGGTGACGGCCAGTGGTCGATCACCTCGGAGAAGGCCGACCACAGCATGACCCCGGCCAAGACCAAGACGGTCATGAACTTCATGGCCTGGCTGTTCACTCCGGACCACATCGGGCCCGAGGTCAAGGACTGGGGCCAGGGCGGAGCCGACATCCCGACCGTGAAGGGCGCCTCGGTGCCCAACGTCCCCGGCCTGGCCTCGCTGGTCCCGGCCAAGGCCCCGGCCATCGTGGTCGACATCGCACTCGAC
>DASXJM010000541.1:0-2181 GCA_036497405.1 Streptosporangiaceae bacterium
GTCAGCCGTCCCTGCACGAACGCCACCTGCAGCACACCGATCACATGCTCGCGGTCCGCGCGCGACGTCCGCAGCATGCCCTGACCGTTTGCGACCAGCGGCATGGTGTTTCCGGGCCAGTTCGTCACCGGCGCCTCCTCACGAGCACAGCGCCAGCAAAGCGTAACCCCGTTACCCTCCCGAGACCATCCTGCCCACGAACCCAACCGCTGGGTCAGGCCACCGGGACCAGGTCGATGCGGATGGTCAGCGGCGTGGTGGCGATGGCCCGGCCGATGGCCGCGTCCCATTGAACGGGCAGCTGGCGCGACCGGGCCGCGGTGTCGTCGTCGGGCAGGATGACCGCCCAGCCGGTGCGCCAGCGCCGGTTGACCAGGACCCGGACCCGCCGGTCGTGCTGGATGTTGCGGACCCAGTCGGCCTGGTCGCCGTGGGCGGCGATGACCCAGAACGTGTCCCCGTCCAGCCCGTTGCCGACGCACACCGGCCGCGGCTTCCCGCTCCGCCGCCCGATGGTCTCCAGCAGCGCGAACGCCCGGGGCGCCAGCCCGTGCCGCAGCTGCCAGCGAAGCACCCGGCCCCCCGGCCCGAGCAAAACCCGCAGAATTCGGTACTTAAGGGTCCGTCGCACCAGCGCAGCCTAGCTGCCCGCCGGGTCCCTGAGCAGAGCCTCACGGGTGCTCTCGAGCAGGGCGACGAGGTTGTCGAACCGGTCGAAGCCCAGGATGGCCCGGGTCCGGTCCTCGGCCGCGAGTTCGCGGCGCACTCCGTCGGCCGAAGCGGTCCGGCCCGATTCCGTGGCGTGCAGTCCGACCGTGCGGCCCGCACCGACGTGGCGTTCGATGAATCCCAGCCGCTCCAGGCGATCCGCGGCCTGGCTCATGGCCTGCTGGCTCTTGCCCAGCCGCCGGGCGATCTCGGTCACGGTCACCCCGGGCTCGGCCACCACCGCGTCGAGCAGATGGTTCAGCGGCAGGGAGAGGGACGTCCCGGCCAGGGCGGCCTCCCCGCGCTGCTCGACGAGCGCGCTGACCTCGCGCAGCCTGCCCCGCAGCAGCCCCGTGAGGGCGGCCCCCGACCCGGACACGGCCCCGGACTCGGCCCCGGCTGTCGTTGCGTCCACCCCCGCAGGATACCCACCCTCCACCCCTCACCTAGTCTCCACCGTAAATTGTGTTCACAAGGCATTGTGATAGCGTCGCATGTGCCCCGGAACCAACCCAGGAAGGAAGTCGAAGCGTGCGGGTATTCGTGACCGGGGCCACCGGGTTCGTCGGGTCGTTCATCGTGCCGGAGCTGATCGGGGCCGGCCATGAGGTGGCCGGGCTCAGCCGTTCGGACGCCGGCGCCGCCGCACTGAAAGGCGCCGGGGCCGAGGTCGTCCGGGGCGACGTCAACGATCTGGAACGACTGCGCGTAACGGCCGGAACCGCCGACGGCGTCATCCACACGGCGTTCAACCACGACCCGTCCGGCCAGAAGCAGCACAGCGAGGACGACCGCCAGGTCATCGCCGCCCTCGGCGCCGCCCTGGCCGGCACGGACCGGCCGCTTATCGTCACCTCCGGCACCGGCCTGGTCCAGTCGGCCAGCGGCCAGCCGGTGCGGGAGACCGATCCGCCCGCCCCGTCGGCCACCGTCCCCCGGGCCGCGTCCGAGGAGGCGGCCGGCGCCCTGATCGAGTCGGGCGGGAACGTCATGGTGATGCGGCTGCCGCAGGTGCACGACACCCGCCGCCAGGGCCGCCTCCGCTGGCACATCCAGATCGCCCGCGAGCAGGGCCGCGTCGCCTACGTCGGCGCGGGCCAGAACCGGGTACCCGCTGTCCACGTCTCTGACGCGGCCCGCCTCTTCCGGCTGGCATTGGAAAACGGTCACGCCGGGGCTCGGTACCACGCCGTGGCCGAGAAAGGCGTCCCCCTGCGCGACATCGCCGCGGCGATCGGGGCCGGCCTGAGCCTGCCGGTCGAGTCGATCACCCCCGAGCAGGCCCCGGCCTACTTCGGCTGGCTGGCCCCGCTGGCCGCCCAGGACCTGCCCGCCTCCGGCGCCGCGACCCGGCACGAGCTGGACTGGACCCCCACTGGCCCGGCCCTGCTGGCCGACCTACGGGACGCGGACTACGACGCGATCTGAGGAGCCGGTGAGCGGATTCGAACCGCTGACCTGCCGTTTACAAGA
>DASXJM010000542.1:0-2922 GCA_036497405.1 Streptosporangiaceae bacterium
GATGTCCCTTCGCACCTCGAACGACGGGATCGGCTGCCCGTACTGGAACACCACCGGGACGCCGTCCATCGTGCGGATCGCCGTGCCCGCGGGCTCCCGCTCGCCGCCCGACACCGCTCGCCAGTGCGTCATACCCGGTACCTACCCGGGGCCATCGCCGCCCGGGGGCCTAGACGACGGCGCGGATGCGGCGGAGGACCTCGTCGACGCCCAGGGCTCCCGCCACCTGGGCCAGGTCGGGGCTGCGGCCGGAGCCGGTGAGCAGGACCCGGATGACCTGAGAGGCTTCGCGGATGGAGCCCGGGTAAGCCTCGGGGTCCTTCTTGTACGTCTTGGCGTTGGGAGCGAAGCCCAGCTGGGTGGCCAGCTCGCGGATCTGGTTGAACCACTCAACGTCCGGGCCGGGGGCCTGGTACTGGTCGGCGAACGCCGAGGCCACCTGGCGGACCAGGTCCGGGGCCAGGCCGCCGAACCGGTCATCGGCCGGGTCGGTCACCGGCACGAAGATCTGCGGGAAGAAGTACCCGTAGACCGGGCGGAAGTCGGCCCACCGGCGCAGGTCCTTGCGAGGGTTGGGTACGTCCACGCGCTCGATGTCCAGGACCCGGCGGGCCAGGTCGGGCTCGGCCGCCAGCACCTCGGCCAGCGCGGGGTCGTAGGCCTCGGCCCAGGTGGCGACCTGCCCCATGATGGCGTCGGCGGGCAGGGTGGCGACGTAGTCGGCGCTGATGTCGTCCAGCTTGACCAGGTCGACCAGGGGCCCGGCCGCGTTGAAGCCGGACAGCTCGATCGGGGTGGCCAGCGCCTCCGGCAGCGGCAACTCGGCCAGCCGCCCGTTGGCCAGGCCACGCAGGTAGTACTGGACCGCCTCGGCCGGGTACCCCTGCTCGATGAAGAAACCGACACTGGCTTCCGGGTCCTTGCGCTTGGACAGCTTGCGGCGGCTGCTGCCGTCCTGCTTCATCAGCGGCGCCACGTGCGCATACTGCACCCGGTCGAAGCCCAGCGCGTCGAACAGCTGCAGGTGCAGCGGCACCGAGGACAACCACTCGTCGCTCCGGACGACCAGGCTGATCCGCATCAGGTGATCGTCGACCGCGTGCGCGAAGTGGTAGGTCGGCAGGCGCAGCGGCTGGTCGCTGCTCTTCAGGATGACCGCGTCGTTGCGGTTGTCGTCCGCGCTCAGCTCGCCGCGGATGGCGTCGGTGTAGCTGACCCGGCCGCCGGACAGCCCCGGGGAGCGGAACCGCACCACGTATGGCTCCCCCGCGAGTAGTTTCTCCCGGACCTGGTCCTCGGACGCGTCGCGCCAGATGGCCCACTTGCCGTAGTAGCCGGGCAGCGCCCCGGCCGCCCGCTGCTTGGCCGTGATGTCCTGCAGGTCGGCCTTGGTCGCGAAGTCAAGGTAGGCGCGGTCCCGGCGGAGCAGCTCGCGGACGTAGCTGAGGTAGATCTCGGCCCGGCTGGACTGCACGTAGGGGCCGTAGTGCCCGCTGAGATCGTCTTCGGTGGGGCTGATCGTGAAGTAGGTCAGCCCGTCCGCGAACTGTTCGGTGGCCCCCTCGGTGAGCCGGGCCTGGTCGGTGTCCTCGATCCGCAGCAGGTAGGCGCCGCCGGAGTGCAGGGCCAGGTCGGCGTCGACCATCGCCACGTAGACCCCGCCGATGTGCAGGTAGCCGGTGGGGCTGGGCCCGAACCGGGTGACCTGGGCCCCCGGGGGCAGGTCGCGCGGCGGGTACCGCTTCTCCCAGTGCTCCGGGCCGGGCAGGTCCGCGGGAAAGAGCGAATCGATCAGATCAGGGCTGAGCATCGGCGGGCAACTCCATCAGCGGTAGCGACAGGTCAGCCTACCGTTGCTCAGCCCCGCCCCGTTATTTCACTGCGCCTACCTGACGGCGCTTACTTGACCGGGGTGTTGTCGACCCGGTCAGAATCAGGACCAGTTCGCGGTGCCGGGCGGTCCAGGCAGCGGGTTCGGCGGGTGCGGGCCCACTAGGTCCGGGCCGCCAGAACAGGGCGTCCAATTCGGCCACGGGCAGGCCGATCCGGCCGCTAGGGTCATGGGCCAGCGTCGACTTGCCCGCTCCGCCGCGGCCAAGAATCACGACGCGTCGCACCTGGCCATGATGAGCCCGGGCGGCCGGTTCATGACCGGCACGCGATTCGTCGGTAAACCTTTGATATCGCCGAATGTCGGTCGTTGTACGGCCGGGCCGGACCGGGCAGAGTATGCCTCGACGATTCGTCGTGGCAGTAGCGACACACGCCACACCCTCGCCTTTCAGACCCCCGAGACAGACAACAGGAACACGATGGATCACGTCCTGATCACCCGCAGGCTCTCCCAGCTCTCTTCGGTTGCGGCCTGGCCGTTCACGTCACTGGCCGACCGCCTCTTCGCCCGGCGCGGCCGCCACCGCCTGACCGGCTCCGACGAGTCGGCCACGCCCACCCCAGACGAGACCACCGAGGTCGCCGGCACCGCCGCGGCCACCCCGTGGGCCACCGCCGTGGCCGAGCAGGCCGCGGCCCCGGCCGCCCCGGTTTGGGTTCCGGCCGAGCCCGCGCTGGCGGCGGCTGAGGAGCCACTGACGCCCGAGGTGCCGGAGTGCGAGCCGACTGTGCCCACCGTGCCGGTCACCTTCACCCTCCCGGCCGAGGTCGGCGCGGCTGATGTGGCCCTGTGCGGCGACTTCAACAACTGGGACACCGGCCCCATCCCGCTCATCCGCGACACCGACGGCCCCTGGCAGGTCACGGTGCCGCTGGCCCCGGGTAACAGCTACCGCTACCGGTACCTGCTGGACGGCGAGCGCTGGGAGAACTCCTGGGACGCCGACCGCTACGAGCCGAACCCCTACGGCAGCGACAACTCCGTGGTCAAGGTCGACTGGCCCGGACTGGCCCTGCAGAGCGCCTGAC
>DASXJM010000543.1:0-9045 GCA_036497405.1 Streptosporangiaceae bacterium
CCTGGCCAGCGTGGGCTTCATCGCCGCCTACGTCGGGCTGGAGATCGGCACCAAGAACGGCGACGTGGTCGACGCCACGCTGCGGTCCAACCTGGCCCTGGGCACCGCCATGTCGGTGGCCTTCCTGGCCATCGGCATCGGCATGGTCATTTGGGTCCGCTACATCATGCCGCCGGTCGAGGTCACCGAGGAGCGGCACCCGATGGCCTCCTCGCCCGAGGACCGGGCCGCGTTCGCCGAAACGTTCATCGAGGGCGCCGAGACCAGCCAGATCACCAAGCGCCCGCTGCTGCGGCGCACGCTGCTGACCGCGATCCTGCCGGTGGCGGCGGCACCGCTGATCGTGCTGCGCGACCTCGGGCCGTTGCCTGGCACCAGCCTGCGGACCACGGTGTGGAAGAAGGGCACCCGGCTGACCGTCTACGGGAGCAACCAGCCCATCACCCCAGCCGACTTCGACTCGCCCGGCGCCATGATCACCGTGGTCCCCGAGGGGTACGCCGACAACGACGAGGCACTGGTCAAGGCGACCTGCATCCTCATCAAGATGGAGCCCGGCCAGCTCAAGATACCCACTCGTTACAATGATGGAGTCAACGGTCCGAAGACGCTGCTGAGCTCCATGAACTGGACGGTCGACAATATCGTCGCCTACTCTAAAATCTGCACCCACGTGGGCTGTCCCGCGGCGCTGTACGAGCAGACCACGCACAAGATTCTCTGTCCGTGCCATCAGTCCACGTTCGACGCCGAGACGGGCGCGACGGTCCTCTTCGGACCGGCCCCGCGTCCGCTGCCGCAGCTTCCGATCACCACCGACGCCGAAGGCTACCTGGTGGCCCAGAGTGACTTCCAGGAACCGGTTGGGCCAAGCTTCTGGGAGCGGGGATGAGCACAACTAGAAGCCGTCTGGAAATTCCCAAGCCGCTGGCCCGGCAGGCCGGGGAGCTGGATGACCGGTTCCACGCGGCCAAGGGTGTCCGCACCTTCATGCGCAAGGTGTTCCCGGACCACTGGACGTTCCTGCTCGGCGAGATCGCGCTCTACTCCTTCATCATCCTCATCCTGACCGGGATCTTCCTGACCCTGTTCTTCCAGCCGAGCATGACCCAGGTCGTCTACCACGGGTCGTACACCAAGCTGGACGGCGTCCGGATGAGCGAGGCCTACCAGTCGACCCTGAGCATCAGCTTCGACGTGCGCGGCGGCCTGCTCATGCGGCAGATCCACCACTGGGCCGCCGACCTCTTCCTGGCCGCGATCATCTGCCACCTGCTGCGGATCTTCTTCACCGGGGCCTACCGCAAGCCGCGTGAGACCAACTGGCTCATCGGCCTGGGCATGTTCACGCTCGGCATCTTCGAGGGCTTCCTGGGCTACTCCATGCCGGACGACCTGCTGTCCGGCACCGGCGTCCGGATCGCCGAAGGCGTGCTGCTGGGCATCCCGGTGGTCGGCACCTACCTGTCGTTCTTCCTGTTCGGCGGGCAGTTTCCCGGCCACGAGTTCGTGGCCCGGTTCTACATCATCCACGTGCTGCTGATTCCGGGACTGCTGCTGGCGCTGGTCAGTGCGCACCTGTTCCTGATGGTGCACCAGAAGCACACCCAGATGCCGGGTGAGGGCCGCACCAACAACAACGTGGTCGGCCAGCCCGCCTACCCGTATTTTGCCCTCAAGACCGGCGCGTTCTTCTTCTTCGTGTTCGGTGTGCTGGCCCTGATGGGCACGTTCGCCCAGATCAACCCGGTCTGGCAGCCCGGCCCCTACGTGCCGACGGCCATCTCGGCCGGCTCGCAGCCCGACTTCTACATGGGCTTCCTGGAAGGCTCGCTGCGGATCTTCCCCAACTGGACCTGGGACATCGGCGGGCACACCATCTCCTGGGACGTGTTCGTACCGGCCCTGGTCATCCTGGGGTTCCTGTTCACCGTGCTGGGGGTGTGGCCGTTCGTCGAGAGATGGGCGACCGGCGACAAGAGCTACCACAACGTCAACCAGAAACCCCGGAATGCGCCGACCCGGACCGGGGTCGGCATGGCGGGGGTGGTGTTCTACGGAATCATGTGGCTGGAAGGCGCGAACGACCTGATCGCCGACCACCTGCAGATCTCGCTGTACACCACGACCGAGTTCGCGCGCTACGCGGTGTTCATCGGCCCAGTGGTGGCGTTCTGGCTGACCCGGCGCATCTGCATCGGGCTCCAGCGCCGCGACGCCTCGATGATCAGCCACGGCGTCGAGACCGGCATCATCCAGCAGCTGCCCAACGGTGGGTTCATCGAGGTCGAGCGTCCGCTCACCGAGCGCGAGCTGGCCGGGATGGTCTCGGCGCCGCCGGCCCCGCTGGCGCTGCCGGCCGACACCGACGACAACGGCCTGCCCCGGCCGGCGTCGCGCAACCCGGTGGGCAAGCTGCAGGAGCGGGTGCACGGGGTCTTCGCGGAGGGCATCTCGCTGGCCGCGCCGACCAATGGTCATGGCAACGGTAACGGGCACGGGACCAACGGCCACGGCACCAACGGCCACAACGGGCACGCCGAGGTCGAGGGCGTCGAGCCAGCCGCGATCGGTGGCCGGCCCGGTCAGGGTCAGACCACCCCCGACGACGAGGCCTGATATCTGATCGAAGGTCACTGATTCGAGTCACCGCCAGCGGCGGCCACCCACCCGGGTGGCCGCCGCTGGCGTTTCCGGCCCGGTCAGCCGGTCACGCGGTTTCGCCGCGCAGGGTGAACGAGCCCAGCCTGCGGATGGCCAGGGCCAGGGTCACCGCGGTGGCCACGGCCCCCAGCACGCAGGCGGTGGCCAGGCCCACGCCGGGCTTGAGCGCGGAGCCGGGGGCGATCGAGGCGGCCACGGCCAGGCCGTAGTGGCTGACCGACAGGATGCGGGCCCCGCCGACCACGTTGGCCAGCACGCCCTCCCAGATCACCACGTAGGCCAGCCCGGCCACCAGGGCCCGCGAGGTGGCGGTGGACAGCCAGACGAACAGGGCGTTGTAGACCACCGCCGCCACCAGGGCCCCGGCGAACAGGCCGAACGCCAGCCGGGGGCCGGTGGCGATCAGCCCGGCCAGCAGTTCGGACAGGGCGGCGAACAGCATCGTGACCACGGTGGCGACGATGAACTTGGTGGCGATGATGGCCCGCCGCGGCACCGGCGTGGCCAGCAGGTGGACCACGCTGCCGTCGTCCACCTCGGCCCCGAGCACGCTGGTGCCGATGATCAGCGCGGTGAGCGGCAGGACCACCGAGAACCCGAACGTGCCCAGGATGCGGGAGGGCCAGGTCGGGTCGGCCGAATGGCCGACCCGGAGGATGGCGGCCAGGCCGATCAGGATCAGGGGCGCGATCGCGTACAGCACGGCCCGGCGGCGGCCGAGCGCGGCCCGCACCGTGATCGACGCGACGGTGGGATTGAAGATCATGACTTCCCCTCGAAGGCGGGCGCGACCAGGTAGGCGAAGACGCTTTCCAGCGACTCGTCGGCGGGCAGCAGCTCCCGCAGCCGGATGCCCTGGTCACGGCTGAGTCCGGCGATGTCCAGGCTGAACGCGCCGTAGTCGGCGGCCTGCACCCGCAGGCCGTCCGGGGTGAGCTCGACCCCGCGGACCGCGGGCCGGCCGAGCAGGGCCGACCCCAGGCGGCGGTCGTCGTCGCTGCGGACCACGAACACGTGCGGGCGGCTGGTCATGAGCCGCCGGATGGCCCGGAAGTCGCCGGAGGCCGCCAGCCGGCCCGCCACCATGACCTGGATGGTGCCCGACACCTCGGCCACCTCTTCCAGGATGTGGGAGCTGAACACGATCGTCCGGCCCGCCGCCCCCAGCCGTCCGATCAGGTCCATCATGTGCAGCCGCTGGCGTGGGTCCATGCCGTTGAACGGCTCGTCCAGCAGCAGCACCTCGGGCTCGTGCACCAGCGCGGCCGCGACCCGGATGCGCTGCCGCATGCCCTTGGAGTACGTGCCGATGCGCCGGTCCATCGGGCCCACCATGTCCACCAGCCCGATGGCCCGGCGGGCGGCCGCGGCCGGGTCAGGGAGCCGGTGCAGCCGGGCGCTGGCCAGGACGAACTCCCGGCCGGTGAGGAAGGTGTAGGCCGACTCCCCCTCGGTGACCAGGCCGAGCACGGTGTAGACGTCGGGCCGGCGCCAGGCCGGGGCCCCGCCCACGGTCAGCTCGCCCCGGGACGGCTCGCCGAAGCCGGCCATCAGGTGCAGCAGGGTCGACTTGCCCGCGCCGTTGGGCCCGAGCAGGCCGGTCACGCCGGGGCCGATGGTCATGGTGACGTCGTTGACCGCCACCACGTTGCCGTACCAGTGCGAGACGCCGCGCAGCTCGATGGCGGTCATGACGCCACCGCCCGGTACCGGGCCACCAGCGCGGCCAGGCCCGCCGCGACCAGGGCCAGCAGGAGCACGGCGTAGCCGGTCCCCCAGCTGCCACCGGGGGCGGCCAGCGGGCCGGGATTGGTGCTGCCCAGCCACATCCGCACCCCGTCCAGCAGGGCGAACGGGCTGACCAGGCCGGCCGCCCTGGGCGCGATGGTCGACAGCACCTCGGACAGCACGAAGGTCAGGAAGAACAAGCCGGCCACGCCTCCGGCCGCGAAGGCCCGGCGGCCGCTGAACGAGGCGATGGCCAGGGCGATCGTGGCCAGCACCACCGACCACAGCAGGCCCAGGGCCAGGCCGGACAGCAGCAGGGTGGTCTGGTGCCACACGGCGCCGGGTCCGTGCACGCCGACGATCGTGCCCACGTACAGCAGGAGCAGGGGGACGTCCAGCATGATCAGGCAGGCCCCGATCAGCGCGGCCAGCTTGGCCAGCGGATAGTCGGCCGGGCGCAGGGGGCGGGCGAAGTACAGCGGCAGCACCCGGTGCCGCAGGTCCCGCGACACCAGCTCGGGGGCCTGGGCGGCCAGGAAGATGGTCATCGCCACCGCCCGCACCGGGTAGGAGTACAGGTCGTAGGGGAAGGCGCGGGTGCCGCCCCGGGCCACGATGAAGGCGTTGATGACCGCGGGCAGGCACAGCAGCGCGAACGCGCCGACCGGGACGATCTTGGCCCGGGCGCCCCGGCCCAGCCCGAAAGCCGAGCGCAGGCTGTACCCGGTCAGGGTGCGGATGATGGCGGCCCGGCCGTACCGGTCGCCGGTGTACCGCTGGTAGCCGAGGTCGTGGATGACCCCGGTCTGGCCGGGCCCGGTCTGAGTAGGCACTGCCTCAGCCGACATGGGTCACCTCGGGCTGATCGGACCGGTCGGGGCGGAACAGCTCCTCGACCCGGTGCCGGCGCTGCTCCATCCGGGCCAGGGCCAGCCCCAGATCGGCCACGGCGTCCCGGATCACGTCGCAGGTCGACTCGTCGGTGATGGGGACGACCAGGCCCCGGCCCGACGGGCGCGGCTCCAGGCCCCGGCGGCCCAGTTCGCCGGCCAGGTCGGCGGTGCGGTCGGCGACCTCGATGACCAGCGACTGGCGGGCCTGGGTCAGGCTGGTCAGCGGCCCGGCCCGGAGCAGCCGGCCGGACTCCACCGCGACCAGGTAGTCGCAGATCTGCTCGATCTCCCCCAGCAGGTGCGAGGCGACCACGACCGACAGGCCGAACTCGGCCCCGATCCGCGCCACCAGTTCCAGCATGGCGGTCCGCCCGGCCGGGTCGAGCCCGTTGGTCGGCTCGTCCAGCAGCAGCACCCGGGGGTCCCCGGCCAGCGCCTGGGCCAGCTTGACCCGCTGCTTCATGCCGGTCGAGTAGGTGCCGATGGCCCGGTAGCGCTCCTCGTGCAGGCCGACGTGGCGCAGCGATTCGGCCGCGCGTTCCCGGGCCGCCACCGCGGGCAGCCCGGACATCCGGGCCATGTGGGTGACGAACTCGGTGGCGCTGACGTCCGGGGGCAGGCAGTCGTGCTCGGGCATGTAGCCGATCAGCGTCCGGGCCGAGGCGCAGTCCAGGCCCAGGACCCGCGCCAGTCCCTTGGTCGGCGGCACCAGCCCGAGCAGGATCTTGATCAGGGTGGACTTCCCGGCCCCGTTGGCCCCGATCAGGCCGGTGATGCCGGGTGGTATCTCAACGGTGAGGCTGTCCAGGGCGGTCACGCCGCCCGGATAGCGTTTGGTGAGGGCGATGGTTTCGATCACCCTGTCACCCTGGCCCGCCCGCGCCGGCCCCGTCATCGGCCACCGGAGCGAACCTGGCCGGGCCGGATACGCCCGCGGGCGTAGGCTCGCTGGCCGACGCGCCGGTCCGGCCTGCGCGGTTACGGTAGAACCGTGACCAACACAGGCGTACGGCCGCCGCTGACGGCCCGGCTACGCCGCTCGCACTGGATCGCGCTCGACGTCCTGGCCGCCGGGCTGGCCTTCCTGCTGCTGGCCGGGGGCATGTGGGTGGCTAACCGGCACACGGCCGACACCCCGCGGGGATTGCTGCTGCCCGTCATTCTGGCCTCGCTGTCCGCGGTACCGGTGGCGCTGCGCCGGATCCGGCCCCTGCCCGCCATCTGCGCGGTCCTGGCCCTTTACCTGCTGCTGGGGTCCATGCAGCCGCGGCAGGCCGTGGTCATCGCGTTTCCCACCGCCTTTGTGCTGTACACGGTGGCGGTGACCTACCGGCGCCGGGTGTCGGCGTCGATCCTGGCCGCCGCGCTCCTGGTCGAGATCGTGGTGGCGTTCGCGGGGGGCCAGCCCGGGAACAGCGCGGTCCCGGTCGGCCTGCTGCTGGTCGTGCTCTGGACGTTCGGATCGATGGCCCGGCAGCGCCGGGCCTACGCCAGCGGCCTGCAGGAGCAGGTGGCCAGCCAGGCGGTGGCCGAGGAACGGCTGCGGATCGCCCGCGAGCTGCACGACGTGGTGGCCCACAGCATGGCCGTGATCGCGGTCCAGGCCGGCTTCGGCCAGTACGTGATCGACAGCCAGCCCGGGCAGGCCCGGGAGGCGCTCGGGGCCATCCAGGGCACCAGCCGGGACGCCCTGGACGAGATGCGCCGGATGCTGTCCGTGCTGCGCCAGACCGACGCCGACGGCGCCCAGGCGGCTCCAGAAGCGCCGCTGCGGCCCGCGGACGGCCTGGCCGACCTGCACAGGCTGATCACCCGGGTCGGGCACGCCGGGGTCCACGTGGAGCTGCAGATCACCGGGCAGCCGGTGGACGTCCCGGCCAGCGTGGGTTTGTCGGCCTTCCGTATCATCCAGGAGGCTCTGACCAACGTGGTCAAGCACGCCGCCACCCCGGACTGCCAGGTCCGGCTGGACTACCGGGAGCAGGAACTGAGCCTCGAGATCCTCGACGAGGGGGACGGCACGGCCCCGCCCGGCCCCGGCAGCGGCCACGGGCTGATCGGCATGCGCGAACGGGTGCTGCTCTGCGGCGGCGAGTTCAGTGCCGGGCCCCGGCCGGAGCAGGGCTTCCGGGTCGCGGCCACGCTGCCGCTGGCGGCCGAGCCGGTGAGCGCGCTGTGACCCTGCGGGTGGTGGTCGCGGACGACCAGGCCCTGGTCCGGGTGGGGTTCCGCGGCATCATCGAGGCCACCCCCGGCTTCACCGTGGTCGGCGAGGCCGGGAACGGGCAGGACGCGATCGAGGTCACCCGGCGGGCCCAGCCCGACGTGGTGCTGATGGACGTCCGGATGCCGGTCATGGACGGCATCGAGGCCACCCGCCAGATCATGACCGGGCCCGGAGTCAACGACGCTGCCGGCGGGGTGCGGGTGCTGATCCTGACCACGTTCGATCTGGATGAGTACGTGTATGCGGCGCTGCGCGCCGGGGCCAGCGGGTTCCTGCTCAAGGACACCGACCCGGCCGACCTGCTGACCGCCATCCGCGTGGTGGCGGCGGGCGACGCGCTGCTGGCCCCGAGCATCACCCGCCGGCTGATCGGCGAGTTCGCCCGCCTCCCGGACGCGGTCCCGGCCCCGCAGCCGGACAAGGTGCTGGGCTGCCTGACCGAACGCGAGGTCGAGGTGCTGACCCTGGTCGCCCGGGGCCTGTCCAACGGCGAGATCGCCGACCACCTGGTGATCAGCCCGGCCACCGCCAAGACCCACGTCGCCCACCTGCTGGCCAAGCTCGACGCCCGCGACCGGGTCCAGCTGGTCATCCTCGGCTACCAGTCCGGCCTGGCCAAAGTCACCTGACCCCGAGCCACCCCCAAACCCCGACCCCTCGATATCAAGGTTCGGGAACACTTCTCTGCACCCACTGCCCAAAGGTGTTCCCAAACGAAATACACCCCCAGCTGTGGCTGGAGTGACGCGTGGATGACGGGTCCTAGGCGGCGCGTGGGTGACGGGTCCTGGGGCGGGCACGTGGGGCGTCGGGACCATGGAGGGCACGTGGGGCGGCGGGTCTGGGGGCGGCGGGCCGGGGCGGCGAGATACCCAGCGCGCGTTCCAGGGTGGGCCTGGGGGCGTGGTGGAGGAGCGGGTTACGGCGAGTTGATCTAATCGGCTTACCGAGTCACCCGGGCCGGAAGCTCGGACGGGTGGCCGGTGGGGCGTGGCGCTGGCCACGGCGAACGGTCCGCTTGGAGCGGCCCGGGACCGGAGCGGGTACCGAAGTACGGCGCGGCGCTGACCGGCCACGGTGAACAAGCGGCACCGCCACAGGTGATCCAAGGGCACCACCGCAGGTGACCCCTAAGCGCACCCGCAGGTGACCTGAGAGCACCGCCGCGGTGATCTGAGGGGCACCTGCTGCGGGTGATCTGAGAGCACCCCGCGGGTTACGGCGAGGCGATCTGACCAGCCCAGCGAACCGGGCCTTGGCCCGGTGAGTGGTCGGTAATACGGACTGCACCGCCGCGGGAAAGTGGGGGGTCCAGGGGGGTCATCCCCCCGGACGACTCAGTGCGCGTAGTGGCCGCGGTAGTACTCGAAGACGAAGCCGATGGCGG
Organism: Streptosporangiaceae bacterium; assembly: GCA_036497405.1. Classification (GTDB taxonomy): domain Bacteria; phylum Actinomycetota; class Actinomycetes; order Streptosporangiales; family Streptosporangiaceae; genus Bog-532. The sequence continues at coordinate 8,900 of DASXJM010000543.1, forward strand.
TGAATACGGTCATCAGGGCGCCGATCAGGAAGAGCCACCAGCCGACGGCGAAGCCGAAGGCCAGGACCGCGCAGGAGAAGCCGACGAACAGCGGCCACCAGCTGTGCGGGCTGAAGAAGCCGATCTCGCCGGTGCCCTGCTCGATC
>DASXJM010000544.1:0-3629 GCA_036497405.1 Streptosporangiaceae bacterium
TGGCCGCGGTGGCGGTGGCCCGCTTCCGGTTCCGGTTCCGGGTCTCCTACCTGATCATGCTGCTGGTCGTGCAGATGCTGCCGGCCCAGGCCATGGTCATCCCGCTGTTCATCGACTTCCGCGGCATCGGGCTGCTGGACAGCCTGGTCGGCCTGGTCCTGATCTACTCGGCTCAGGCGCTGCCGATCTCCATCTGGCTGCTGCGCAACTTCGTGGCCGCGGTCCCCAAGGACCTCGAGGAAGCGGCGGCCATCGACGGCGCCGGTCCGCTCCGGGTGTTCTGGCGCATCCTGTTCCCGCTGGTCGCACCGGGCCTGGTCGCCACCAGCATCTTCTCCTTCATCACGGCCTGGAACGAATTCATCTTCGCGCTCACGTTCCTCGGCACCGACCAGGGCAAGTACACGCTGCCCATCTACGTGCAGTACTTCTTCGGGCGCGGCTCGGCGGACTGGGGAGGCATCATGGCCGCGTCAACGCTGTACACGATTCCGGTCATGGCCTTCTTCCTGATCGTACAGCGCCGCATGGTCGGCGGCCTGGTCGCCGGGGCGGTGAAGGGATGATCCGCGACCGCGAGCTGGCCCGCCTGGCCGACGCCGTACTCATCCCGCCCTTTCCGGGGCACACCCCGCCGGCGTGGATTTTGTCCGCGCTCGAGTCCGGTCTGGCCGGTGTCACCCTTTTCGGACCGAATGTCAGCGATCCGGAGCAGATATCGCTGCTGACGTCGGCGTTGCGCGGCTCCACCGACGAGCCGGTCATCGCCATCGACGAGGAAGGCGGGGACGTCACCCGGGTCACGTACTGGAGCGGCAGCCTGTACCCGGGCAACGCCGCGCTGGGCGCGATCGACGACCCCGAGCTGACCGAGCGCGTACACCGGGCCATCGGCACCGACCTGGCCACGCTGGGCATCAACGTCGACCTGGCCCCGTGCGTGGACGTGCTGGACGAGGCGGAGAACCCGGCCATCGGCACCCGGTCGTTCGGGTCCGACCCGGCCCTGGTGTCCCGGCACGCGGCCGCGGCCGTGCTGGGCCTGCAGGCGGCCGGGGTGGCCGCCACGGCCAAGCATTTCCCCGGTCACGGCAGTACCCGGTCCGACACCCACGAGGTGGTGGCCTCGATCAGCGGCGACCTGGCCGAGGTCTGGCGCCGCGACCTGCCGCCGTTCCAGGCCGCGATCGCGGCCGGGGCCGCGGCCATCATGCCGGGCCACCTGCGGCTGCCCGAGCTGACCGGCGAGCTGCCGGCCAGCCTGTCGCCGGCCGCCATGACCGGGCTGCTCCGGGGCGAGCTGGGCTTCTCCGGAGTCATCATCTCCGACGCGCTGGAGATGCGGGCGGTCAGCCGCCGGTACGGCATCGCCGAAGCCGCGGTGATGGCCATCATCGCCGGGGTCGACCTGCTCTGCCTGGGCCGGGACACCAGCGAGGAGGTCTACCACGCGATCGTGGCCGCGCTGTCCGATGCGGTCCGTTCGGGACGGCTGCCCGCCGATCGGCTGGAGGACGCGGCCGACCGGGTGGCCCGGCTCCGGACCTGGCTGGCCGCCTCCCGCGAGGCCCGGTCGGCGCGGTCGGCCCCGGCCGGTAACGGCCAGGCCAGCAACGGGAACGGGAGTGGGAACGGGAGTGGGAACGGGCAGGCCGGGCCCGGGCAGGCGAACGGGAGCCAGATCGGGCTGCAGGCGGCCCGGCGGGCCGTGCAGTTGAGCGGCGACCGGCCGGTCCTCACCGACCCGGTCATCGTGGAAGTCGAGCCCCGCGGCAACGTCGCGGTCGGGCGGGCCGCCTGGGGCCTGGCCCCGTGGGCGCCGGTCCGCCGGATCGCGGCCGCTCCCCTGGCCGTCGCGGTGGCCGGGGCCGAGGAGCACGCGGCCCCGGTGCCGATCCCGCTCGAGGAGGGCGAGGAACCGGCCGAGGCGGCCACCGCGGCCGACATCCTGGCCGCCGCCGCCGGCCGGTCGCTGGTGCTGGTGGTCCGGGACGCGCACCGCAGCCCGGACACCCAGGACCTGGTCACCTCGGTACTGGCCGAGCGGCCGGACGCGGTGCTGGTCGAGATGGGCCTGCCCGAGTGGCGGCCACCCGCGGGCACCTACGGCGCCTACCTGGCCACCTGGGGCGCGGCCCGGGTCAACGCCCAGGCCGCGGCCGAGGTCCTGGGGCTGACCCCGGCCTGACCGGGCAGCGGTCCGGCCGGTCAGCGACCGGCCGGACCGCTGCCTCGCTCGATCTGCTGGGCCAGGCGGCGGCTCTCCTTGAGCCCCAGCCCGCGGGCCTCCGGCGGCAGCCGCCAGATCGTGTTGCCGCCCATCAGGCAGTAGCTGTTGATGCGGACCAGCGGTGCGCCCGGGCGCGGGCGCGAATTCGGGCCGCGCTCCTCGGTGCCGCCCATGATCGAGAATCCGCCGACCTCGACGTCCACGGTGTCGGGCAGGTAGATGGTGGAGCCGCCCATCAGCGCGTACAGGTTCAGGGTCAGGCCGTCACTGTCGATCTCGGCGTCGCGCAGGTCGATCTCGTCGCCGCCCATGATGGCCAGGCCGTTGACCACCGAAGCGGCCCGGAAGCGGCCCCGCCGGTTCGAGCCGCCCATGATGGCCACGAACCAGCGGACCGGGGTCTTGCGCCGGTCCGGGGCCGCCGATTCTTCGGCGGGCAGGTCGCGGGTCACGGTGGCCAGGTCGGCCCGCGTCTTGGCGGCCAGGGCCTGGCCGGCCCGTTGCTCCAGCTCGTCCAGGGTCAGCCGGCCCGCCGCGGCCTGCTGGCTCAGCACGGTCAGCGTGGCGTCCCGCTCGGAGTCGGAGACGCGCAGTTCCCCCTCTGGCACCGGTGGCTGTCCCGGATTGGTCACCAGTTCGCCCTCCCTTCAGATTCCCCCGCTCAGTGGCCCCAATTGTCCCCTGACCGGCGGGCCGGCCGCCAGCTTGCCGCGCAACTGCTGAGCAGCCCTTTCGCGCGCCAATGCAAGGGAAAGGCGTTTGAGGTTGCATAATGCTGGTCATGCGGCTTTCAGCCCGCGCGGACTATGCGTTGCGCGCAGCCATCGAACTCGCCTCGGCCACCGACAGCCACGTCACCGCCGAGCGGATCGCCCGTGCGCAGCAGATTCCTGGCAAATTCCTCGAGACCATCTTGACCCAGCTGCGGCGGGCCGGGCTCATTCGCAGCCAGCGCGGCCCGGAGGGCGGCTTCTGGCTGGCCCGTCCGGCGGCCGAGATCTCGCTGGCCGACATCATCCGGGCCATCGACGGGCCATTGCTCGGCGTGCGCGGCGAGCGGCCGGAGAACATCGAGTACCCGGGGGCGGCCGAGCCGCTGCAGCAGGTGTGGATCGCGCTCCGGGCCAACGAGCGGGCCATCCTCGAAGAGGTGACCCTGGGCCACATCGTCGCCGGTGAGCTGCCCAGCAGCGTGCGCGTGCTCACCGACGACCCCAAGGCCTGGCTCTCCTCCACCTGAGGTCGTGTCCGGCCGCGACACCGGGGCAAACCGGCTTTTCGGGCAAATAGGAACGGCGAGCGCGGATGTCCGCGCCCGCCGTTCTGCGGGTATGTGAAGGCCCGGGTGGCTTACACCGGGACCATGTCGGTTACTTCGTGGTCGAGGGACTCGACGCGC
>DASXJM010000545.1:0-4208 GCA_036497405.1 Streptosporangiaceae bacterium
TCCGAGCAGTTGACGTGCCGGTGCGCGGGCGGGCGCCGCCCGCCGGGCGGCAGCGTGCGTTCCATCAGGGAGAAGTCGCCGCCGGTCTGGGCCGCGACCGCCTTGAACGCCATCACACTGCCCCGGGCGGTCAGCAGGTGACCCGCACCGGGCCCGAGCACGTCCTGGCCCACGGCTCAGGCCACCACGTCGAACGAGGCCAGGACCTTGGTCGGCCGCAGCCGGACCACCAGTTCGCCCGGCACCCCGTTGCGCTGCCCGAACTCGTCGGCCTGATCCGGACCCATGTACCGGGCGGCGATCGCGGTCGCGGTCCGCAGCAGCTCGGACGGGTCGTTGGACAGCTCGGCGTGGCCCTGGACCTGAACGAAGGCGTAGGGCGGTTCCTCCAGGTCGACGCAGATCGTGGCCTGGTGCTCGCGGGCCAGGAACTTGCCCTTGACCGTGTCGGCCCCGGTGTTGAAGATCAGGTCCCCGTCTTCCACGATGTACCAGATCGGGGCGACCAGGACCCGGCCCGCGGCGTTGGTGTAGCCGAGCTTGCCCGTCCGGGTGCCGGTGGTCAGGAACTTGTCGACCGCTGGGTCCGTGATTGATGCCACGCCCCCAGTCTAGGAAGGCCGGCTGTGCAGTTTTTTATTGGGCGAACCGGGTGGGTCCCGCGCCCCCGCGAGAACCCACCCGGTCCAGGCCGCATCCAAGCGGCAGCCGGTGTTACCCGGCCTGCATGGGGTTGATCCCGGCCAGATCCTCGCGCTTGATGTTGACCATGACCAGGGTCACGATCAGCGCCAGCACCGCGATCCCGGCCGACACGTAGTAGCCGTGCGAGAACCCGTAGGCCAGCGCATGGTGCAGGATGTTCGTCTGCTCGGTGGCCTGCTTGGCCTTGGTCAGCGGGTGACCGGCCTTGGCCGCGGCGGCCGCCGCCACCTTGGCCTTGGCCGTCGCGGAGTCGAGGTTGTTGGCGAACGAACTCCACGCCACCGTGCCCAGGATGGCCAGGCCGATCGAGCCACCGACCTGCTGACCGGTGTTGAGCAGGCTGGAGGCCACCCCGGTGTCCTCCTCGCTGACCTTGCTCAGCGCCATCAGCGACAGCGGCACGAACATCAGGCCGAACCCGAACGCGGCCACCATCATCGGGCCGAGCAGGCCGCCCGCGTACGAGCTGGTCTCCTTGACCTGGGACAGCCAGATCAGGCCGCCCGCGCCGAACACCGAGCCGACCAGCAGCAGCGGCCGGGCACCGACCCGCGGCACCAGCTGCGACGCGGCCGCCGTCGCGACCAGGATCATGGCCACGAACGGCAGGTAGGCGATGCCCGAATGCAGCGGGGTGTAGCCCCAGACCTGCTGGACGAACAGGGTCAGGAAGAAGAACATGCCGAACATCGCCGTGCCCACGCACAGCATGATGATGTAGGCCCCGGCCCGGTTCCGGTTGCGCAGCACCCGGAACGGCACCAGCGCGTGCGGGCTGCGGCCTTCGATGAACACGAACGCGACCAGCAGCACCACCGCCGCGACCAGCGAGACCACGACCTTGCTGTCGCCCCAGTGGGACTGGCCGTTCTGGCTGGTGGCCGCGTTGGACAGGCCGTACACCAGGGCGGACAGGCCGACCGTGCCGGTGATCGCTCCAGGCAGGTCGAACCGGCCCCGGCGGCGCTCAGACTCGCCCAGCACCCGCGGCGCCAGGGCCGCGACGACCAGGCCGATCGGCACGTTGACGAACAGCACCCAGCGCCAGGAGGCGTAGGTGGTGAGCAGGCCGCCCACGATCAGGCCGACCGCGCCGCCGGCCACGCTCATGGCCGCGTACACGCCCATGGCCCGGTTGCGTTCCTTGCCCTCGGGGAAGGTCACGGCGATCAGCGACAGTGCGGTCGGCGCGGCGAACGCGCCCCCGATGCCCTGCACCACCCGGGCCGCCAGCAGCCAGGACTGGCTGGTGGCGAAGCCGCCGAGCAGCGAGGCCAGCGAGAACAGCAGCACGCCGAAGATGAAGATGCGGCGCCGGCCGAGCAGGTCACCGGACCGCCCGCCGAGCAGCAGCAGGCCACCGAAGGCCAGCGTGTAGGCGTTGATGACCCATTCCAGGTTGGTGCCCGAGAAGTGCAGCGCGTTCTGGATGTGGGGCAGGGCCACGTTCACGATGGTCGCGTCGAGCACCACCATGAGCTGGGCGGTCGCGATAACGGTCAGGGCCAGGCCCAGGCGCTTCGGCCGCTGGGGAGCGCCGTCGTTAGCCGCGTCCTGGATTGATATGTGGCCGTTCTGGGCGGCCGGGCTTATGGACTCACCGGGCGGCGGGCCTGCCGCCGCGGCGTCCCGAGAGGTTGCGGACAAGTTCTTCTCCCTATGAGGTACGTGTGTCTCGCTCAAGGGCGCACGGCACTAAGGCCCCGGCGCCGGGCGCCGGTCCCTGGTGAATGCGAAGCGATATCCCCGTTGCTGCTGAAGCTCTACGTTTGTATTGACGCGGTGTCTTCGTCAGATGTGACACCGCAGTCCGGGATCGTGCCGTCCGGGTTAGTCGCGGCGGCGGCCAGTTTGTTCAAGATCGTGAACAGGCACTCCCGTTCCCCGATGCTGAGGGCCGTCGCCCATGGCATCCGGGTCGAGAACTCCTTCTCCAGCCGATCCCGCATCGAGACGCCCTCGTCGGTCAGCCGCATCACCTTGATGCGCTTGTCCCGCTCGGACGTTTCCCGCCGCGCCAGCCCGCGCTTCTCGAGGCCGTTGGCCACCATGGTCACGAACGAGGGGTCGCAGTGCAGCCGCTGCCCCAGTTCCTTCATGGTCATCGGTTCCTCGAGCTTGTGCAGCCCCGCAAGGTCCGTCATGGACAGCCCGTACCGCTGGGCGAGCCCCTGGCCCAGGGCCGCGGCCCGCTTGAAGATCTCGGCCAGGGTGTCCATGATGCAGAGGTTCAGCTCGCCCTCGAGCTGTTCCTTGCGCGGCCGGTCCGGCACGCACCCACCTCCTGATCCGAGGGTCTCACCAGGGTCTGACGTTCCCGGGTATCCCTGGCGTACTACCCGCGGTTCCGGCGTTCATCTTTGAGTCACTCAACTGTTGAGTGACTCAAACATATGACGCCCAGTCCAGGCAATGCAAGTTTTTATCACCCCGTCCTCGGCTCTTCCGCGCAGTGCGCCCCGTACCACCGCGAGCTGGAGAAAGAGCCGCTTCCACGGGTAATACAACCAAAGCGGCCACTGCGCTGTCTAAGGCATTAACCGCCCGGCCCGCCGACGGTGCTAGCAGCTGGGCCAGCAGCGGTGCCAGCGGACGGGGGACAATCAGCCATGATCGATTCGGGTCCGGGTGGACCAGGGCGCCGGGCGTTCCTGCGCGGGGCCGGGGCCGCCACCGGGCTGGCCGTCCTGTCGGCCTGCTCGCGGAAGGCCGGCCAGGCGCCGGCCGGGGCCCGGGCCTCCACGACGGTCGCGGCCGCGAACTGGGCCGCGCTGGCCAAGGACCTGTCCGGGCCGCTGGTCCGGCCGGGAGCGTCCAGCTACCTCGATGACCTGCGGCTGTTCGACCCCCGCTTCGACGACCTCCGCCCGGCCGGCATCGCCTACTGCCACTCGGCCCACGACGTCGCCACCTGCCTCAGCTTCGCCCGCCGGTTCGGCGTGCCGGTCGCGCCCCGCTGCGGCGGCCACAGCTACGCGGGCTGGTCGTCCACCACCGGCCTGATCGTGGACGTGACCTCGATGTCCTCGGTCCAGGTCGACTCCGGGTCCGGCACCGCCACCGTGGGCGCGGGCACCCGGCTGATCGATTTCTACCACGGGCTGGCCGCCTACGACCGGGCCGTCCCCGGCGGCTCCTGCCCGACCGTCGGCATCTCCGGGCTGACCCTGGGCGGCGGCGTCGGCGTGGTCTCCCGCGCCTACGGGCTGACCAGCGACAACCTGGTGCAGGCCCAGGTCGTCACCGCCGACGGCCAGTTCCGGACCTGCGACTCCGACCGCAACCCGGACCTGTTCTGGGCCTGCCGCGGCGGGGGCGGGGGCAACTTCGGCGTCGCCACCTCGTTCACCTTCACCACCCATCCCATCTCCGGGATCGTGCTGTTCTTCCTGTCCTGGCCGTGGTCGCAGGCGGACCAGGTCATCGCGGCCTGGCAGTCCTGGGCCCCGCACGGCCCGGACCAGCTGTGGTCCAACCTGCACCTGGCCGCGCAGGCGGGCGCC
>DASXJM010000546.1:0-12599 GCA_036497405.1 Streptosporangiaceae bacterium
CTCCGCCAACTGGGCGGCCGGCAGCCGGTTGCTGCCGCCGAACGTGGGCACGGCATCGAGCCATTCGTCCCGCGTGTAGGGCCGTTCCCAGTCGAAGAACCACGTGTCCAGGTCCTGGAACACGCCGGTCTCGCGCATCCCGGCCCGGGCCCGGTCGGCCAGCCGCGCGTACCCGTCCGGGCCGGGCAGGCCGTTCCCGAGCGGATTGTCCGGCAGCACCCGCTGAACCACCGCGGTCATGGCTTCGCCCAGCCCGGGCGGGGGCCGGAAGCTGTTCCAGAACACGGCCAGCCGCCCACCGGGACACAGCGCACGTCCGGCGGTGCTCGCGCCCGCCACCGGATCGATCCAGTGCCACGCTTGCCCGGCCACCACCATATTGAACGTCGCTCCGGCCGGGTCCCACCCCTCGATTCGCGCCATCTCGACCTCGAGGCCGCCCGCCCGGGCCTGCGCGGCCATCCGCTCGTCGGGGTCAACCCCGAGCACGTCGGCCCCGGCCGCCTGGAACAGCCGGGCCACGATGCCGGTCCCGCACCCGACGTCCAGCACCCGGGGCCCGGACCCGGCCCTGGCTCCGGAACCGGCCCCGGCTCCCGAACCGGCCCCGGCTCCCGAACCGGCGCCGGGGCTCTCGGCCATGAGCCGGTCCACCATGGCCCGCGGGTAGCTGGGCCGGGCCCGGTCATACCGCTGGGCGTTGCTGCCGAACGAGGTGGCCACCTGGCGGAACTCCTCCGACCCGGGCCCCGGTAGAGTGGGCATGCGCCCACCTTAATGGGCGATCGCCCACTCGACCAGAGCGGTTCGCTCCCAGCGAAGGACGGTGCCCGGTGCCGACCGGAGTGGCCCTGCGTGACCCGCGCCAGCAGCTGTTCGAGGCCGCCGAGCGGATCCTGGTCCGGGACGGCCCGCAGGCGCTGACCAGCCGGGCGGTCACCACCGAGGCCGGCTGCGCCAAGGGGGTGCTGCACCGCCACTTCGCCGACTTCGACGATTTCCTGGCCGACCTGGTCCGGGACCGCATCGCCGGGCTGGAAACCCAGTCCGCCGCCCTGCTCGCCGCGGCGGGCACCGGCACCGTGATCGGCAACCTGGCCGAGGCGCTGACCGGCCTCTTCGGCTCGGTGGCGCTGAACATCGTCGCCCTGATCACGTTCCGGGATGACCTGCGGGCCCGGCTGCGCGCGACCACCCCCACCGGTGTCCCGCTGCTGTCCGAGGCGGCCGCCATGCTCACGGCCTACCTGGCCGCCGAACGCGACCGGGGCCGCCTGCTCTGGGACGCCGACGTCGGGACGCTCGCCCCGACCCTGCTCGGCGCCGCCCACCTGCTGTTCGCCGGCCGCGACACCGGGCCGCCGGCCCCGGCCACCGTCCAGCGGACCGTGGCCGCCGTGCTGGCCAGCCAGATACGGTGACCGCATGCTGATCCTGCTGGCCGGTCTGGTGATCGCGGCCCTCGGCGTCATCATCGTCAGGCAGAACCGGCGGCTGACCCGGACCGGGCAGCGCGTGACCGGCACCGTGGTCGACCTGCGCTGGCACTCCCACGCGACCCAGAACGGCGGGGGCTACACCACCTACCATGCCGTGCTCGCGTTCCGGACCCGGGACGGCCGGGAGGTGGAGGCCGTGACCAGGAATGGCGGCCGCAAGATCATCTCCCACCCGGGGGAGCAGGTGCCGGTGGTCTACGACCCCCGCGACCCGACCCGGGCCGAGATCGACACCCGGGCCGGCCGGGCGGCCTGGTGGCCGCCCCTGGTCGCCGTGGCCGGCCTGGCCCTGACCGTCTACGGCGTCTACCGCGTGGCCTCCGGCCAGGGCTGACCGACCGGGATCAGGTGTCCACCGGGACGCCCCGGCTGAGCTCGGTCAGGCGGTCCCGGGCCGCGCTGACCTCACCCGGCTCGCTGGCCTCGCGGGTCCAGCTGCGCAGGGCGGCCAGTCCGGCCTGGCAGTGCTCGGCCAGCTCCCGGGACGCCTGGCTGCGGGCGGCCGCCTCGGCCAGGTACAGGTGGGCCAGGGCCACGCCGATCCCCGCCTGCGGCGCCGCTCGCAGGTCCAGGCTCCGCCGCAGCAGGCCCACGGCCTGGCCGGGGTCCTCGCCGGGCTGGGCCAGCCGGGCCGACCCCTCGTGCTGCAGGCAGCGGGCCAGCCCGTGGTCGTTGCTGGCCTGCTCGTACAGGGCCCGGGCCTGCGACCAGGCCCGGGCCGCGCGGTGCGGGTGCCCGGACCGCCACGCCACCACGCCCAGCAGCTCGTGGGCGTGGGCCTGGCCGTCCAGGTCGGCCGCGTCCTCGGCCACGTCGAGAGCTTGCAGCAGGGTGCCGTGGGCGTCACCCAGCTCCCGGGCCCGGATCTCCAGCCCGGCCTGATTGATCCGGTCGGCGACCCGGCGCGCCGGGTCCTGCCGGGACCGGGTCTGCCGGGCCGCCCGCAGGTGCTCCCCGGCCGCCTCGGGGTCCCCGATAGCCATGAAGTAGGCCGCCCACTCGCTGTGCAGCTGGTTCTGCCAGGGGCTGCCCGGGGGCAGCAGCTGATGGGCCCGCTCCAGGCTCTGCGCGGCCACGGCCACGTCACCACGCTCGCGGGCCAGCGCCGACCGCCGCAGCTCCGCGATCGCGGCCGCGGTGCTGTCGCCCAGGCTGGCCGCGGCCCGGGCCATGGCCTCCGCGGCCGCCCCCCGGTCATCCTGACGGTTCTCCCGGGCGAACCAGGCGTCCAGCGCGGCGGCGATCTGCCACAGGTGCGGCGCGGCCCGGGCTGGCGGGTCCGGCGCGCCCAGCAGGTGCAGCAGGGCCACGTCCTCGGCCCGGAACCAGTCGGCGGCCTGCTGCCCGGCGGCCGTCTCCGCCCCCGGGCTGCTGGTCAGGGCCTCGCCATGCCCGGTGGCCAGGGCCGCGAAGTACCGGGCCAGCCGGGTCACCGCCCGGCCCGCGGCCGGGGCGGCCGGCCGGTCGGCCAGCTGGCGGGCCTCGGGGCTGATCCGGCACCGGGATGGGCGGCTCCACTGGACCAGCGAGCGGCTGGACAGTTCGGCCAGTTGCTCGCTGACCCGGTCCAGGCGGGTGTCGGTCATGGCCGCCACCGCGGCCTCCGGCAGTTCGGCCACCGGGGCCAGGGCCAGCACGCCGAGCAGCCGCCGGGCCCCGGCCGAGGTTCCGTCGAGCTGGCGGCGGACGATGTACCCCAGCTCCGAGCTCTGCTGGTCCCGCTTCAGGTCCTGCACCACCGCGGCCAGGCTGACCTGCGGGTTGGCCGCCAGCCAGCGGCCCATCTCGATGGCCAGCCGGGGAAAGGTGAGGTACCGGTCGGCCAGTTCCGCGGCCGCCTCGGGCTCGGCCTTGATCCGGTCCGCGACCGGGTTGCCCGGCCCGGCCCGGCGCGCGGGGCGGCGTGGCCGCCAGCGCCGGGCCCCCGTCGGCGCGGGCGGCCGCCCGATCTCGCCCTGCCGGGTCAGCAGGGCCAGCGCCGCCGCCCGGCCCAGCGGCGGGACCCGCACCAGGGGCGGCCCGTCGTCCAGATCCCGTACGGCCAAGTCACCGGCCACGATCACGTAGGCGCCGCGGACGCCGTGGGCGATCCAGGCCACTTGGTCGGCCCGCTCCGCGTTGTCCAGCAGCAGGACCATGCCCGAGTCACGCATGGTGGCGGCGATGGAGGCGATGGCCCGCGGCGGGTCCAGCGTGTCGCCCGGCCGCAACCCGAACCCGGACAGGACCCGGATCACCGACCGGCCCGTGCTTTCCGGATGCCGGGGGTTCGGCCCGCGCAGGTCGACGTAGCGCTGCAGTTCGGCCTGGCCGGCCAGTTCCGTGGCCGCGCGGACGGCGACCGCCGAGGCCCCGATGCCCGCGGGCCCGTACACGACCACCACCCCGTGCCGGCGGGCCTGGGCCACCACCTCACCGACGGTGCCGTCCTGGCCGATCAGCGGGACCGCGGCGGGCAGCGCGGCGTCGAACTGGATCGGCTCGGGGTCCCGGGCCCGGGTCGCGGGCCGTTCGTGGGCGAACCGGCGGATCGCGAAGGTGATCAACCCGGCCAGGGCCAGCCCGGCCAGCAGCAGGCCCCAGTTGTGGGCCAGCCAGCCACCCGCCCCGGTGGGCAGGCGCACGTAGTTGGCGGCCACGTTGGTCAGGAATTCCAGCAGCAGGCCCCCGCCGAAGGCCCCGGCGCTGAACAGGATGCCACGCCGGGCCCGGTCCTTCCGCTCCTCCTCGGTCACGGCCGCACCCCCTCGGCCAGCCCCCGCGCCAGCCACTTACCGGTGGCCAGCACCAGCACCAGCGGCAGGATCGTGATGACCACCGCGTCCGCGGCCAGCGGCCCGACCGACGTGGCGAACTGCCGGGTCTGCTCGAACAGCACCAGGGTCGGCGCGCCCGCCTCGGTGCCACCGAACAGCAGCCCGATCACCAGGTCGTTCCACACCAGCACGACCTCCAGCACCGCCACCGCCAGCAGGGCCGGCCAGCAGCGGGCCAGCACGGCCAGCAGGGCGGCGCCCGGGGTCGGCTCCAGCTGCCGGACCGCGTCCCGCGGCACCGCCGCGAACGCCTTGCGCAGCAGCAGCGTGGCCAGCGGCAGGCTGAACGCCACGTGCACCAGCAGCAGGGGCGTGGCCGCGCCCAGCAACTGCAGGTGGTCCAGGATGTAGCCGAGCGGCGGGGCGACCACCTGTGGCGGCAGCACGGCCAGCACCGCGGTCAGCGCGATCAGGCCCCGGGTCGCGAGCGACGGCAGGTCCCCCCGGGCCAGCGCGTACGCGGCCGGTACGGCCAGCACCAGCAGCAGGGCGGCCGCGAACAGCACCCGCACCGCGGTGTCCCCGAGCGTGGGCAGCAACTGCCCGTCCGCGAACGCCGCCTGGTAGGAGCCCCAGCCCCACCCGGAGCCCCACCAGGACCCGCCCGCCGCCGCCCGCGGGGTGTGCAGCGAGGTCAGCACCAGCGCGGCCAGCGGCACCAGCCAGACGATCCCCACCAGCACCGCGGCCGGCCGGGTGAGCCGCCGCGACCAGGCCGGCCACGCGACCCTGGGCTCCGCGACCAGGTCGGCCGGAGACCGCGGGGCCGGGGACTGCGGGGCCGGGTCCCGCACGGCCGGCCACTCCCGGCGCAGGCCCCGCAGGCCAGCCAGGGCCACCACCGCGACCAGCAGGAACAGCAGCACGGCCAGCGCCGCCGACTCCCCGGTGCCCAGCACCGGGCCGAACCGCCACAGGTGCACGCCGACCACGTCCACCTGATCCTGGACCGACCCCGGGGCCACCGCCAGCACCAGTTCGAACACCCGGGCCGCGGTCACCAGCACCAGGATCAGGACCAGCGCCCCGGCCGGGAACAGCGCGGGCAGGATCACCGCGCCGGCCTGGCGCAGCCGCCCGGCCCCGAACGCCCGGGCCACCCGCAGCAGGTCGCGCGGGATCCCGGTCATGCTGGCCCGGAACACCACCGCGGTCAGCCCCAGCCACTGCCAGACGAACGCCAGCCCGAGCACCACCCAGATCCAGCCCGAGCCGAGCAGGGCCGGGTTCACCCCCGTGGCCAGCAGCCGGAACGCGGTCCCGGTGACCAGCGCCGACACCGCCACCGGGGCGGCCAGCAGGCCGATCAGCGGCCGCCGCTGGCGGCGGGTGGGCCAGGCCACGGCCAGTCCGGCCAGGCAGACCAGCGGGGCAAAGGCCAGCCAGCGCAGGCTGTTGCCGATCGCGTGCCGGATAGCCGGATCGTGGAAGACCGCCCGGTAGTTGCCCAGCGCGCCCCGGCCGGCCGTGAAGCTGACCACCACGGTGGCCACCAGCGGCCCGATCAGCACCGCCGTGGTCAGCACGGCGGCCGGGGTCAGCAGCAGCAGGGCCCGCCAGTGGGTGGGGGCGTGCCGCCGGACCGGAGCCTCCGCGGCGACCCGGGGCGCGATCTCGAACAGCGGCTCGGAGTGCTCGCTCATGACCCGCCCACCGCGTGGTCCAGGGCGTTGGTCACCTTGGCGATGGCGGCTGGGACCGACGAGCGGCGCACCGCGACGTCGGTGAAGTAGTCGGTGAAGATCTTCCAGGTGCCCTGCCCGTCACCCCCGCCCAGCGGCCCGCCGAGCTCGTCGGCCAGGTCGAACGTGGCCGCGCCGCCGTCCGGGCTGCCCTGCTGCACCCGGGTGATCAGCTCGGCGGGCCGCATGCCCGCCGGGTAGGGGTAGTCGTGCTCGGTGACCTGCTGGTTGATGGACAGGAAGCCGCCGGCTCCGGCCCAGATCCGGGCCGCGTCCGGGGTGGCCAGCCAGTCGACCAGCTGGCGGCTGCCCGGGCTGGCCGCCGACCGGCCGAACAGCACGGCCGCGTCGCCCGCCACGATGATGGGGGTCTTCTCGGGCGGGCGGCTCGGGAACGGGAACCAGCGCACCCGCCCGGCCGGGAACGAGGTGTCCTGGGTGATGATCGGCCAGAAGAAGTCGGCCCCCATCACCATGGCTGCCCGCCCCTCGGCGAAGACGTCCAGCACCGCCTGGTCGAACTGGGTGACCAGGGCCCGCTCCGGGCCGCCGGGGAACGCGCCGTCGATCTGCCACATGGTGGCCAGCCGGCTCAGCGCCTCCCGGACGCTGCCCGTGTTCCAGCTGGGCCCGGTACCCACGGCGCGGCCCGATGCGTACCGGTTGGTGAGGGCCCGGTATCCGGCCGGGTCGATGCTGAGCAGCACGTTGGCGAACCAGCCCGCCAGCACCCAGCCGTCGGCAGCCCCGATGGCCAGCGGTGGATGCCCGGCCCGGGCCAGCGCGCGGCACTGCTCGACCCAGCGGTCCCAGGTCCAGCCGCCGCCGGGCCCGGGCAGGTCGTCGCGGTGCCACACCATGGACTCGTAGGCGGCCTTGAACCAGACGCCGTACTGCCCGCCGCCGTGGCCCCGCCCGTAGAGCAGCGGCCGCCAGGCCGGGGCGTCCGGGCCCGGCCAGTCCAGGGCGGTCAGCCGGGGCGCGCTGGCCCGCACCAGGTCCGGCTGGGGGACCAGGGCCACGTCCGGCTGGGAGTCCACGGTCACCTCGTTGGACAGGAACGCGAACGTGTCGTCACCCATCGACTCGATCGTGTAGCCGTAGCCGTAGCGGTCGCTGAACGCGCTCATCACCTTGGTGAACTGGCTGAGTTCCCAGCCGCTCCACACCACCGCGACCCGGATCGTGGGGCGGCTGCCGCAGCTCGCCACGCCGGCGCCGGTCAGGGCGGCCAGCCCCGGCACGGCCAGGGCCTTGAGGACGTCCCGCCGGGTCACGCTCATCAGCCGGCCCCGCTCACCCTCTGGCCAACCGGCGGCAGGACACCTGCGTGCTGGCCCCGATCATCCGGATCCGGGCGGCCGCGTCGGTGATGATCAGCACCGACAGGTCCTGCCCGGCGGCGGTCACCGCCGCGGCCCGGCACGGGATCTGCCCGCTGCGGTCTTCCACCACCACGGCCACCGGCTCGGTCGGTGCGCACAAGGCCCGGGCCACCGCGACCCGCAGCTGCTGCACGGGGGAGATCTCGTGCGGGTGCTTGCGCCGCAGGCTCTCCAGTCTCAGCTGTCCCAGCACCTCGTTGACCCGGCTCCGCCGGGCCGCCCGCGGTACCCGGCCCGACAGGCCGAAGCCCACGTTGCGCTCGACGGTCAGGTGCGGCAGCAGACCGCCGCCGGACGGCACCAGGGCGATCGGGCGGTCGCCGGGCGCGCCGGTGACCGGCTCCCCGTCCAGGCGGATCATTCCGCGCGCCGGCGCGGCCAGCCCCGTCAGCACGTCCGCCAGTCCTTCCCCGACCGAGGGTTCGGCGACGACCACCCCGACCTCGCCGGGAGCCACCCGCAGCACCGCGGCCGCGACCTCGCACGCCCCGTCGGCCGACCAGATCAGGCCGTCCAATTCCAGGCCGGTTGGTCCCGCCGCTACCACGCAAACGACCCTATCGGGGCCAACCAGGGCACACCAGGTCGTGACGGCACGGTAGCCGGGAGCACACCAGATCGTGCCGGTCCCTTAATCAGGTGCCCGGGGTGGGCGCTCCCGGTACTGTCCTGGTCCGTGCGCATTCTGGTGCTGGGCGGGACCTCGTTCGTGGGCCGGGCCATCGTCGACGACGCACTGCGGACCGGTTTCGACGTGACCCTGTTCAGCCGGGGCCAGACCGGGGCCGGGCTGTTCCCGGGCCTGCCCCGGCGGCGCGGCGACCGGGACACCGGCGACTACGCGGCCCTGGGCGACGACCGCTGGGACGCGGTGGTCGACGTCAGCGGCTACGTCCCCCGGCACGTCGGGCAGGCCATGGACGCGCTCGGCGACCGGGCCGGCCGGTACCTGTTCATCTCCAGCCACGCCGTCTACCAGACCGAAGGCGTCGGCCCGGGCTCCATCGAGGACACCCCGCGCCGCCCGCCGGTGCGGGACACCGAACAGCTCAACGGCGAGACCTACGGCCGCCTCAAGGTCGCCTGCGAGGACGACGTGACCACCCGCTACGGCGACCGGGCCACGATCGTCCGCCCCGGCAAGGTGGCGGGCCCGCACGACAACCAGCGCGGCCTGACCTACTGGGCCCGCCGCGCCGCCCGCGGCGGCCGGGTCGCCCTGCCCGCCGATCCCGACCAGCCCGTCCAGGTCGTCGACGTCCGTGACCTGGCCCGCCTGGTGGTCCAGTTGCTGGCCGACGACCGCTCCGGCGCCTTCCACGCCGTCGGCCCGGCCCACCCGGCCACCCTGGCTGGCCTGATCGCCACCTGCGCCACCGCGGCCGGCACCGACGTCGAGCTGGTCCCGGTCCCGCCCGCGCTGGCACCGCCCATGTTCCCGCTGGTCCGCGCCAACTGGCCGTCCCAGCAGCGCAGCCCGGCCCGCGCCCGCGCGGCCGGCCTGCCCGCCACCCCCCTGCTCACCACCGCCGCCGACACCCTGGCCTGGGACCGCGCCCGCGGCGAGCCACCCCTGGACTCCGGTTTCACCCCCGCCCAGGAGCAAGCCATCCTGGCCGACCAGCCCTGGCGCTGATGGGCCGGGAACGGCGGCCACTACGCTGATGGGCACTGACGAGATCCCAAGCCCGGAGGGGGCCTCATGGCCGCGCCTGACCTGAGCAACAACCACCGCGACACGCTGAACAAGATCTTCGCCCACCCGGTCAGCCACAACGTCGAGTGGCAGGACGTCATCGGGCTGCTGGGCGCGGTCGGCGACATCGAGGAGCGGCACGGCAACCTGGCCGTGACCCTGGGCGGCGAGACCGAGGTGCTGCACCGGCACGGCAGTGAGAAGTCCCTCGACGCCGACGCCGTGCTGAGCCTTCGCAAGCTCCTGGCCAGCCACGGCATCGACCCCAGCTGACCGCCCACCGAGCCCGGCCGTCCGCCAAAACCCAGGTCAGAGCATGCTTCAGCCTGGCCTGGGTAGCTCCCGGGGCATGCCCAACTTTCGCTGGCGGGACGGCTGGCCGGTGCGGGCGGTCGCCATCGCGACCACCGCCTACAGCGTGGCCATCACGATCAGGCCCGAGCTCCTGGCCCGGCCCTGCCGCCTCACCAACGACGACGGCACCGTGCCTGCCGCGGTGGCCGAGCTGACCCGGTCCATCGGCACCCGCGACGCGGCGCTGGCCGCCGCCCTGGCCGTGGCCCCGCCCGGCTACCCGATGAACGTGCTCACCGCGGCCCGGGTCATCGCCGACGGCGCCGACGCGGCCTGGTTCGGCCGTGTGGTCCCGCCCGGCCAGCGCGCCAAGGTGGCCGGGGTGGCGGCGGCCTGGGCCGCGCTCGAGCTCGTAGCCGCCGTCGCCGGTCACCGGCCCGCGCCCCGCATCCGCCCCGCGCCTGGTTTCCGTGCCCATGATCTGGAATGACGTGTGGCCGGTGCTGGCGGCCAGCGCCGGCGCCGTGGCCGTCTGGGCTTTGAGCGGTTTCCTGCTCGCCCGGGCCCTGCACCGCAACAACATCGTGGACACGCTTTGGCCGCTGGGGTTCCTGCTGGTCGCCGCGGTGGCCTGCGCGACCGCGGCCGGCCGGTCCGGCGACCCGCTGCGGCAGGGTCTGCTGCTGGGCCTGACCGCGGTCTGGGCCCTGCGCCTGGCCTGGTTCGTGGGCCGCCGCAGCGCCGGGAGGGGCGACGACCCGCGCTACGTCGACCTGCTGGCCAAGCATTCTGGCTCGCCCACGCTGAACGCGGTGCGGTTCATCTTCGCCCCGCAAGCCCTGGTGCTGTACCTCGTGTCCCTGACCCTGCAGGTCGGTCTGGCCGAGCCCGGGCCGGTGGCGGCGATCGGCTGGCTCGGGGTCGCGGTCTGGCTGCTCGGCCTGACCTTCGAAGCCGTCGGCGACCATCAGATGAACCGGTTCCGCCGCGATCCGGCCCACCACGGCCAGGTCATCGACGAGGGCCTGTGGCGCTGGACCCGCCACCCCAACTACTTCGGCGACGCCGCCGTCTGGACCGGCCTGTGGCTCATCACCGCCGAACGCTGGCCCGGCCTGCTCACCGTGATCAGCCCGGCCCTGATGATCGGGCTGCTGGTGGCCGGCACCGGCAAGCGCCTGCTCGAACGCTCCATGGCCCGCCGCCCCGGCTACGCCGAGTACGCCCGCCGCACCAGCGGCTTCCTCCCGGTCCCGCCCCGCTTCTACCAGGCCCTGGTCAGCCGGCGCCATCCCCCCAGCCCGGTCCGACCGTAGAGAATGCTGTCTGACTTTCACCATCCATCGCGAACAAAGGAAGTCCAATGGCGGACGTACCCAACCCCTATGAGGGTCTCCCGGAGGCTCCGACTTTCAGCGTGAACAGCACCGACGTCACCGACGGCGGCACGCTGCCCCAGCCGCACGTCAGCGGGGTGATGGGCGCCGGGGGCGAGGACCGGTCCCCGCAGCTGTCCTGGAGCGGCTTCCCCGAGGGCACCCAGGGTTTCGCCGTGACCTGCTACGACCCCGACGCCCCCACCCGCAGCGGCTTCTGGCACTGGGCCGTGTTCAACATTCCCGGCTCGGTCACCGAGCTGGCCGCCGGCGCCGGCGGCCCCGGTAGCCTCAGCCTCCCCGGCGGCGCCGTCACCCTCCGCAACGACGCCAGCATGCCTCAGTACATCGGCGCCGCCCCGCCCGCCGGCCACGGCGTCCACCACTACCAGTTCGTGGTGCACGCCCTGGACACCCCCCACCTGGACGTCGACCCGGGCGCCACCCCCGCGTTCCTGATGTTCAACCTGCTTGGCCACACCCTGGCCCGCGGCGCCCTCACCGCCCTCTACGAACAGAACTGACCCGCCCGAGTCCCGCCTGCCGCCCCCTCCCGGCGTCAGGCGGGACTTCGCTTTTCTCCCGATCAGCCCAACCGCACGCCCGGCCGGGCGCCCAAAGGTAACTTCGGTACCCCTCTTGGGGACCCGAAGTTACCTCTGACCCCCTCCACCGGGCCCGGGTCTCCGCGCGACCCCCTCCACCGGGCCCGGGTCTCCGCGCGACCCCCACCCACGGTCCCGGAAACCAACGCCCATCCCACCCTACGACGTACTTTGCGCGACCTTGATTGATCTTGATGTTCGATTTAGGCTCTCTGTGTCTCAATGTCGAGATTGGGAGTGCGCACATGGTGTCCATGCGCCGATTTGGTCTTCCGCTGCTCGCCACCACGGCCCTGGCCGCTGGCCTGGCCGTGCCTGCGGCCACCGCCAGCGCGGCCAGCGCCGGTCATCCCGGCGGTGGCCGCTGGGTGTCGACCTGGGCGGCCAGCCCGTCGCCGGCCACGCCGCCCAGCCTGACCTCGGCCAGTGACTTCTCCTCGGCCGGGTTCAGCAACCAGACCATCCGGAACGTCGTCTGGACCAGCGCGGCCGGCCGCTCGGCCCGGATTCGCCTGTCCAACGTGTTCGGCACCCAGCCGGTCACGTTCCGGCAAGTCGACATCGGCCGGTCCGCGGGCGGCGCCGCCGTCACCGCGGGCACCAACCGCCGGGTCACCTTCCGCGGCCGCGCCTCGGTCACCATCCGGCCCGGCGCCGAAGTGGTCAGCGACCCGGTCGCGCTCAACGTCCCGGCCGAGACCGACCTGGCCGTCAGCCTGTTCACCGCGTCCGCCACCGGCCCGGCCACCTACCACAGCGACGCCCAGCAGGTGAACTACGTGTCGGCCGGTGACCAGGCCGCCAGCGACTCGGCGGCCGCGTTCACCACCCAGAGCCAGAGCTGGTACTTCCTGGACGATGTCGACGTCCAGACCAGCCCGGCGTCGCCGCCCGGGGTGGTGGCGTTCGGCGACTCCATCACCGACGGCTACCAGTCCACCGTGGGGGCCAACGCCCGCTGGCCCAACGACCTGGCTCGCCGGTTCCTGGCCGCCGGCCAGAACCGGGCCGTGGCCGACGAGGGCATCAGCGGCAACCGGGTCCTCAACGACTCGGCCTGCTTCGGCGTGGACGCGCAGTCCCGGTTCTTCCGCGACGTGGTCGAGCGCAGCGGGGCCCGCTACGTCATCATGCTCGAGGGCATCAACGACATCGGCTTCAGCCAGGATCCGGACTCCGGCTGCACCGCGCCCAACACCGACGTGTCGGCCGCCCAGATCATCGCCGGCTACCGGCACATCATCGC
>DASXJM010000547.1:0-20731 GCA_036497405.1 Streptosporangiaceae bacterium
CGACGGCGCGCTGGTCAACAAGATGAACACCACCCCGGACGGGCAGTTCCAGACCTACTCGGTGGAGTCCGGCGGGTACATCCGGGAGAACTTCTTCGGCGGCGACCCCCGGCTGCGCAAGATCGTCGAGCACCTGTCCGACGACGACCTGCGCAACCTGTCCCGCGGCGGGCACGACTACCGCAAGGTCTACGCGGCCTTCAAGTCCGCTCGTGAGCACGTCGGCCAGCCGACCGTGATCCTCACCCACACCATCAAGGGCTGGACGCTGGGACCGGACTTCGAGGCCCGCAACGCCACCCACCAGATGAAGAAGCTCACCCACGCCGAGCTGAAGGAGTTCCGCGACCGGCTGTACCTGCCGATCTCGGACAAGGCGCTGGAAGCGGACCTGCCGCCCTACTACCACCCGGGCGAGGACTCCGACGAGATCCAGTACATGAAGGAGCGGCGGGCCGCCCTGGGCGGTGTTCTGCCCAAGCGCGTCGTACGGGCCAAGCCGCTGCCGCCGGTACCGGACAAGACCTACGACGAGCTCAAGAAGGGCTCCGGCAAGCAGCCGATCGCCACCACCATGGCCTTCGTGCGGCTGCTCAAGGAGCTGATGAAGGACAAGGAGATCGGCGCCCGGTTCGTGCCGATCATCCCGGACGAGGCCCGCACGTTCGGCATGGACTCGCTGTTCCCGTCGGCCAAGATCTACTCGCCGCACGGGCAGACCTACGAGGCCGTGGACCGCAACCTGCTGCTGTCCTACAAGGAGTCCGAGAAGGGCCAGATCCTGCACGAGGGGATCAACGAGGACGGCGCGATGGGCTCGATGATCGCGGCCGGCACGTCCTACGCCACCCACAGCACGCACATGATCCCGATCTACATCTTCTATTCGATGTTCGGCTGGCAGCGGACCGGCGATCAGATGTGGGCGCTGGGCGACCAGCTCGGCCGCGGGTTCCTGCTCGGCGCCACCGCCGGGCGGACCACGCTGACCGGTGAGGGCCTGCAGCACAACGACGGCCACACCGTCCTGCTGGCCTCGGTCAGCGAGGCCTGCATGTCGTACGACCCGGCCTGGGCGTTCGAGATCTCCTACGTGGTCAAGGACGCGCTGCGGCGGATGTACACCTCGACCGCGGATCACCCCGACGGCGAGAACATCTTCTACTACCTGACCATCTACAACGAGCCGTACCCGCAGCCGGCCGAGCCGGCCAACTACCCGGGCGGCCCGGCCGCGCTGGAGCGGGGCATCCTGCGCGGGCTGTACGAGTACGCACCCGCGCCCGCCGCTCCGTCCGAGGGCAACGGCGACCACCCCAACGCTCAGATCCTCGCGTCCGGCGTGGCCGTGCGGGCCGCGCTCCAGGCTCAGCAGCTGCTGGCCGACGACTGGGGCGTTTCGGCGTCGGTGTGGTCGGCGACCTCATGGACCGAGCTGCGCCGGGACGCGATGGCGGCCGACGAGTGGAACCTGCTGCACCCCGACGCGGACCACCGGGTCCCGTACGTGACCCAGACGCTGGACGGACGGCCGGGACCGGTCGTCGCGGTCAGCGACTGGATCCGGGCCGTCCCGGACCAGATCGCCCGCTGGGTGCCGGCTTCGTACACCTCGCTCGGCACGGATGGCTACGGCTTCTCCGACACCCGGGCCGCCGCCCGCCGCTTCTTCCACGTGGACGCGGAGTCGATCACGGTCGCCGTGCTCAGCCAGCTGGCCAAGAGCGGCGAGGTCAAGCCCGAGGTGCTGGGCCAGGCCATCGAGAAGTACCGGCTGGACCTGCCGGTCAGCGAGGCCCTGCAGGACCCGCAGGCCACGGTTCAGGCCAACGTCCCGGGGCGCCCGGAGACGGAGAACCAGCCGGAGGTGCGCGGCTAGCAGTTTCAGCCCCTTCGGGTTCAACCCCTTCGGGCCGGGCTTCGCTGACTAGGCGAAACCCGGCCCTTTGGGCATCATGGGGCCATGAACGATGCAACGAGGCATCCAGTAGTGGTCCAGCTCCGTGACGGCGCGGTTCGGGGCCGGGCCGGGGACGGCGTGGCCGCGTTCCTGGGAGTGCCGTACGCGGCGCCGCCGTTCGGCCCGGACCGGATGCGTCCACCGCAGCCGGTGACCCCCTGGAGCGGCGAGCGGGACGCCAGCGCGTACGGGCCGACCGTGCCCAAGGGCGACTATCCCCCGCAGTACCAGCCGCTGTTCCCCGAGGTGGTGATCGCGGGCGAGGACTGCCTGAACCTGAACGTGTGGACTCCGGAGGCGGCTGTCTCCGGGCCGGCGGGGCGGCCCGTGCTGGTGTGGATCCACGGCGGGTCGTTCATGAACGGTTCCGGGTCGGTGGCCGAGTACGACGGCAGCGCGTTCGCCCGCGACGGTGTCGTGTGCGTGACCATCAACTACCGCCTGGCCGCCGAGGGCTTCCTGTTCACCGGCGCAAGCGACGATGCCAACCTCGGCCTGCTCGACCAGCTGGCCGCGTTGCGCTGGGTGCAGGACAACATCGCGGCGTTCGGCGGCGACCCGGCCCGGGTCACGGTGGCCGGCGAGTCGGCGGGGGCCATGAGCGTGACCACGCTGCTGTCGATGCCGCGCTCGGAGGGTCTGTTCGCGCAGGCCATCGCCGAGAGCGGCGCGGGCGCGCACACGCTGACCCCGGACGAGGGCACGATGGTGGCCGGCTACCTGGCCGCCGCGCTCGGGGTCCCGGCCGAGCGGGAGGCGATCAAGGCCGTCCCGCTCGACAAGCTGGTGCGGGCCGCCTCCGACCTGGTGGTCGAGGTGCAGACCACGCCCGACCCGGCCCGCTGGGGGCAGCTGACCCTGAGCCTGCTGCCGTTCGCGCCGACGGTGGACGGCACCGTGCTGCCGGCCGCCCCGCTGACCTCGATCGCGGCCGGCCAGGGCCGGGACGTGCCGCTGCTGATCGGCTCGAACCGGGAGGAGGCCCGGCTGTTCCTGGTCGCCGCGCAGAGCATCGGGCTCATCGACGACGGCATGCTGGAGGCGGTCGCGGCCGGGTACGGGCTGCCCGGCGACGGCCTCGCCGTCTACCGGGACGTCCGGCCGGACGCTCGCCCGGGTGACCTGCTGGCCGCGGTGATCAGTGACTGGTTCTTCCGGGTGCCCGCCATCCGGGTGGCCGAGGCCCGGGCGGCGTCCGGGGCCGCGCCCAGGACCTGGATGTACCGCTTCGACCACCCGGAGCCGGCCAGCAACTACGAGCTGGGCGCGTGCCACGGGGTGGAGATTCCGTTCGCGTTCGGCACCATCGGCCTGGCCGAGCTGGAGCCGCGGCTCGGGTCCGAGCCCAGCCAGGCCGCGGCCGATCAGGTGCACCGGGTCTGGGTCGACTTCATCACCAACGGCGACCCGGGCTGGGCCCCGTACGACCCCGGGACCCGGACCACCGGCCTGCTCACCGACGTGGTCACGCCGGCCGACGACCCGGCCGGCCGCGAGCGGGCCACCTGGGACGGGATCCGCTGAGTCGGCTCACTCGGCTAACTCGGCTAACTCGGCCAGCGCCTGGTAGGCGGCGGCCTGGTAGTCGGTGTGCAACGGCTCCGGGGCGGGTCCGGCGAACATGCGCTGGGTCAGCACGATGACGGTCAGGTCGTGGTTCGGGTCGATCAGCCAGGTCGAGCCGAACCCGCCCGCCCAGCCGTAGGAGCCGTCGTCCTGCACGGCCAGGCCGAAGCCCCAGGACTTGTCGGTGAAGAATTCCGGACCGAAACCACCCGCCGCCTTCTGGCCCGCGGTCAGCTGCCCGGTGGTCATCTCGCGCACCAGCTCGGCCGGCAGCACGGTGTCACCACGGTCAGTCGTGCCACCGCGCAGCAGCATCCGGGAGAAGGCCAGCAGGTCATCGGCGGTCGACACCAGGTCGGCGGCGCCGTCCCCGAACGCCGGCGGCCGGCTCCAGCGCCCATCGGGCTCATCCCAGGCCACCAGCCCGTTCTCACCTGGCCGGTAGGCCGTCACCAGCCGCCCGGTCTGCTCGGTCCACAGGCCCGTGCTGGTCATACCCAGCGGCTCGAGCACCCGGGTCCGCAGCACGTCGCCGAACGACTGGCCTGCCGCCCGGGCCGCCAGCACGCCGAGCACCGAGGCGCTGGTGTTGTAGAGCCAGCGCTCGCCCGGCTGAGCCAGCAGGGGCAGCGAGCCCAGCCCGGCCATCCAGGTGTCCGGGTCGGGCTGAACGTCGCGGTCGGGCGGCCCGAACGTGGCCAGGTGCAACTCGTCGGCCGCCGCCACCACCGGCCACGGCTCGTCGGCGGCGAACATCTCGAACATCATGCCCACCCCGAACGTGAACGTGAGCAGGTCGCGCGGGGTGATGGCCCGGTCCGCGGGCACGGTGTCGTCCAGCGGCCCGTCCACCCGCCGCAGCACCTGGCGGTCGGCCAGTTCCGGGAGCAGGCGGTCGACCGGCTCGTCCAGGTCCAGCCGGCCTTCCGCGACCAGGGCCAGCACCGCGGCGGCAGTGATCGGCTTGGTGTCGGAGGAGATGCGGAAGATGCTGTCGCGGGCGACCGGAGCGCCGCCGACCGCCATGTTGCCCTGGGCATCCACGTGCACATCGTCGCCGCGGGCAGCCAGGGCGACCAGGCCGGGGACCTGATAGCGGGCCGGGTCGCGGCCGTCACCGGCGTACTGCTCGGCGATTTCGTGGAGACGCTGCTTGCCTTTTTCGGTCAGCTTGGCGCTCATGCTGCTCCTTTCGGCCATTGGGTGTCCTCTTAGTGGGGACGCCGAATCGGGCCAGGAGTCATCGATCCAGCCTCAGGCCAGGAAAGAAAGCCGAACCTGGCGGACATGGTTATCGACGTTCAGGTCGACCAGAGCCACCGACTGCCAGGTGCCCAGGGCCAGCCGTCCGCCCAGCACCGGAATCGTGGCGTAAGGCGGCAGGAACGCCGGCATCACGTGCGACCGGCCGTGGCCACGCGACCCGTGCGCGTGCCGCCAGCGGTCGTCGGCGGGCAGGACGTCGGCCAGCACCGCCAGCAGGTCGGGATCGCTGCCTGAGCCCAGTTCCATGATCGCGAGACCAGCCGTCGCGTGCGGCACGAACACGTTCAGCAGCCCGTCGCCGCTGTCGCTCGAACCGGCCGCGGCCGCCACGAAGCGCTCGCACTCCCCGGTGATGTCGAACACGCCCTCGCGGCTACCCGTTCGGACCTCGATGATCTCAGTTTCCATAGACGTGACACTCTAGGCGCATGGCCACCAGCGAGCAGACCGGCTCCCCGCGGCGGCTGCGTAAGGGCAGCAAGCGACCGTCCGACCCGGAAAAGGCGACGTCCAAGGAGCCGATTGGGTCGGCTGAGACTGGTGATGATGCCGGGCCAGGCGAAGCTAGCGAGACCGCGGGGGACGCTGGGGGCGCTAGGACGGCTGGGGGCACTGGGACTTCTGCGAACACTAGGACTTCTGCGGGCGCTGAGACTTCTGGGGACAGTGAGGCTGTTGGGGGCAGTGGGACCGCTGAGGGCTCTGCGACCGTTGAGGACGCCGTAATCGCCGCGAGCACCGGAACCTCTGGGAACGATCCCGAAGCGTCACCGAAATCAAGAAACTCTCCGACCGCCGCCACCCCACAGACCCCACCAGCCACGACTCCGCCCCCGACCTTGGCTTCCACTCCGGCCCCAGATGGGGCGTCCGACATCGCTGAGCCTTCCGCGATTGCTGAATCTCCCCTCGACTCAGGGTCCCGGTCCGGCTCCAGTGAGACTCGCGGGAGAGGACGGACTCACCGCCTTCCCGGGACTCGCCGTCGCGGCGGGTCATCCGGTTCGGGAGGGGCTTCCGGGACCCTAGGGACCAGCCGGGTCGCCGAGGAGACGGTGGCCCGCATCGAGCAGGCCACCAGCAGCCTGGGTACCGCGGCCATCGCGTCGATGGACAAGCGGCTCCCGTGGTTCCGGGCCATGTCGGCCGAGAACCGGTCCTGGCTGGGTCTGGTCGCCCAGGCCGGGATCGCCGCCTTCGTGGACTGGGTGCGGCACCCGGAGCGAAGCCGTCCGGCCGTGGCGGGCGAGGTGTTCGGCACGGCCCCGCGCGAACTGGCCCGAGCGGTCAGCCTGCAACAGGCCGTGGAGATGGTGCGGGTCATCATCGACGTGGTCGAATCCCAGGTCGACGAGCTGGCCGCTCCCGGCGGCGAGGCCGAGTTGCGCGAGGCCGTGCTCCGCTACACCCGCGAGGTCGCGTTCGGCGCGGCCCAGGTCTACGCCCGCACCGCCGAGGCCCGCGGCGCCTGGGACGCTCGCCTCGAAGCCCTGGTCGTAGGCTCGCTGGCCCGGGGCGAGACCGAGGAGTCGCTGAACTCGTGGGCGTCCGCCCTGAACTGGACATCCTCCCCGGTGGCGGTGATCGCGGGCCAGATCGACGGCGAGGAGACGGCCGGCCTCATCGACGACCTGCGCACCGACGCCAAACGGGCCCGGCTCGACGTGTTGGCCGGCGTCCAGGGCAGCCGGCTGGTGGTGGTGCTCGGCGGCACCGACGATCCGGTCGCCGCCGCCGAACGCTTCGCGGGCCGCTTCGGGGCCGGCCCGCTGGTCGTGGGGCCGGTCGTCCCTGACCTGCGTTCGGCCACGGCGTCCGCCCGCGCCGCCCTGGCTGGCCTCCGCGCCGCGGTGGCCTGGCCCGACGCCCCCCGCCCGGTCAGCGCCGACGAACTGCTACCGGAACGAGCCATGAACGGCGACGCCGACGCCCGCTCCCTGCTGGTGACCGACGTCTACGAACCGCTTCTGGCCGGGGGTGCGGCCCTGGTCGACACGCTCACCACCTACCTGGAACAGGGCTCGTCGCTGGAAGCCACGGCCCGCATGCTGTTCGTCCACCCGAACACGGTCCGCTACCGCCTCCGCCGCGTCACCGAACTGACGGGCTATGCGCCGACCGACGGCCGTGACGGCTTCGCCCTGTGGATCGCCATCACCCTGGGCCGTCTGATCGCCGAACCCTAGAACGTCCAGGCCCGGCCCCGAAAGCCTGACCCACCGCCCCGGTACCTCACGGCATGGCTCCGGTGGCCTTCGCCTGGAACGGGGCCAGGGTGATCTGGTCGATGTTGGGAGCGGTCTGGGACCGGAGGGGATCACCGACGTCGCTACCGGAGTAGATGTACCCGATCGTGGTGCTGTCCCAGTTGTACTGCGGGTTGGCGATGAACTTGATCGTGTTGGTGCCCGAGTGCAGGCGGACCGGGACGGTGAGGTTCCAGAACTGGTTCCAGTCGAAGGTGTTGGCGAAGTTGACGTGGAAGGTGGGGCCGCCGTTGACGCTGATGTCGGCGGGAGCGGTCATCAGGTCCGGGTTGTAGTGGTTGGCGATGATGCCCTGGTTGTTGGCGTAGCGGACGGTCATGCCGTAGGTGCCGGCCGTCCGGGCCTGGACGGTGAAGGTGAGCGAGTTTGCGGCGCCGCCGCCAACGCCGGTCACCACGCTGCCGTTGGCCTGGCTGTAGCCACTGGCGACCTTGGCCGTGCCGGCCAGGGCGCCAGCCTCAGCTTGATAGATCTGGGCCCCGGTGGCACCGGAGGAGGTCCCGCCACGGGCTGGGGTGACCGTGAGATGGTCCAGGGTCACCGCTCCCCCGCGCCCGCTCACCACGACCTTGTTGATACCGGCGCTGAGGTAGACCCGGTCGGTCTGCGTCGACCACGACCGGCCACCACCGGTGGGCAGTTCTCCGGCCAGCGGCAACCCGTTGACACTGGCCCCGGCCATGCCCGGGCCACGGGCGCGGAAGGCCAGGTCGGAGTAGCCATCGGAGGCCGAATACACCCAGAACGTCACGTCCTGGCCCCGGGCGATATCGGCCGCACCCGCTCCGGACTGGCCCTGGCGGGCGTAGTCGGCGCGGGCACCGTTGCCGAGCTGGGCCTGCTCAGCCTCGTAGATCACCGCACCGGACCCGGACTGCGGCGTGAGGTCGATCTTGTCGATGATGGCGTCACCTGTGGTCGCCGCCCCGTTCGCGCCGACCGTGGACAGGCTGATCGTGTGGGCGCCCGCGGTCAGGTGCAGCTGGGCCGTGCCGTAGTTCCAGATCACCCAGTTGTAGGCGTCCGGCAGCCAGATCTCGGTCGGCGGCCCGCCGTCGACCCGGGCGAAGATGTTGGTCGGTCCGGACACATCGGAGGCCTGGGCATCACTGCCGTCGAACACCCGCATCAGGTAGTTGCCGGTCTGCGGAGCGTTGACGTTGAACGTGATGACCGTGGACGACCCGGTCCGCAGGCCACCGACGTCCTGGTCGGCGTAGGTGGCGAAACCGCCCAGGTTGGAGGGGGTGCCCTCGGTGTTGATGTTCCAGCCGGTGCCGCTCAGACTGGCGTCGGCGGCGGCGTAGCTGAGCGGGCTGGTGCCGCCGGCCGGGGTGGCCGAGCCGGTGCCGCCGGGACTGAGGATGATCTCGTAGGCGTCCATCGAGGTGGGCACCTGCGGGTCGGAGATGATGGTGGCGTTGCGGCCGTTTCCGGACGAGTCGATGGCGGTGGCCCCGCTGGTCTCGTCGAAGTTGTAGTCGGCGACGTCCCCGGCCGCGGCCTGGCCGCCGGCCAGCGCCGCGACCTGGCTGGCCGACAGGGCGGTGGAGTAGATGCCGACGTCGTCCAGGTCGCCGCTGAGGTAGGGGTCGGCCGGGTACTCGGACCGGCCCAGCCAGTTCTGGTTGGTGACGCCCAGGTCGGACGGGTCCACGGTCATGGCGGTGTTGGTGCCGGCCGCCTTGCCGTCGATGTACATCGTGGCCGTGTTCCCGGACTTGGTCACGGTGACCTGGGACCAGGTGTTCAGCGGCAGCGTGCTGGTGGTGTTGATCTGCTGCTCGCCGCCCGCGCCGCTGTCGGTGATGGCGAACCGGGGCGTGCCGTTGCCGTCGTTGAGGGTCAGGAACATGTAGTCGTTGGTGCCGGTGCCGAAGTCGAAGATCCGCTGCCAGGCGGTGCCCGCGGACGGGTTCACCCAGGCCGAGACCGTGAAATCGTGCAGACCGCTGAGGACCCCGGACGGCAGCGACACGTACTCGTCGTTGCCGCACAGCGCGACCGCGTTGCCGATCTTCCCCGGCACCCGGGCGCCGGTGGCGGCGCACCCGCTGCCGCCGGGCGGGCCGGTGATGTCCACCGGCAAGGTCACCGAGCCGTTGGCTGATACCGGCACGTCGCGGTCGGCGATCCGGGCCGGCGCGGCCGCCGCGCCGGTCATGCCGCTCCATCCGTCCTGCAGCACGGTGGCGTGCACGGTGCGGCCGAACACCGCCGGGTTGACGTGCTTGACCGTCACATCAGCCTGCCCGGCCGGGCCGCCGCCGAGGATGATCCGGGCCTGGCGCTGGGCGGTGTTGAGCGCCGCCACCGCCTGCAGGGTGTTGTCGGTGTTGGACTGCGGCGGCGTGACCTGGACGGACCGGCCGTTCAGCGACGAGTACCAGTTATAGAGCCACCACTGGGCGTTGGGGATGTTCTGCTGTGAGGTCGAGTCGCTCAGGGTGCCGTTTTCGTTCCAGTAGGGCAGGTCGCCGCTGACCTTGGCGCCGTTGATCGCGGACAGCCACTGGACCATCCGGCCGGGGCTGGTGAGCTGGTACCGGGCGGCGTACTCGTCCAGGCTGACCGGCAGGCTCAGCCCGAGCGGGGCCTCGGCGGCACGGAACCCGGCCACCTCGGGGGCGATGGTGGACGGGTTGTTCAGCTCGTGCCAGCTGATGATGTTGGGCAGGCAGTGGTTCTGCTGGCAATAGGTCAGGAATGAGGTCAGGGCCTGGCCCTGATACTGGAAGAAGTTCGGTCCGGCGATCCGGGCGGCCGGCCACAGGCCCTTGATCAGCTGGTAGGTCTGCAACCACTCGGATTCGAACGCGGCCAGCGTGGTCGCGTTGCTCTGGAGCCCGGCGAACCAGTTGCCGTCCGGCTCGTTGTAGGGCACGAGCACGATGCGGTTCCGGTACGGCGACGTGAGATCCTGCTTGACCTCCGTGCGCAGGTAGCCCTGGTACTGGGCGTAACTGGTGCGCTCGTAGGGGAAGTTGCGGTACACGTCGGTCATGTAGATATAGATGTCGCGGCCGCCGCTGCTGGCGAACGGCTTGGCGATCTCCAGCGCGTCCGAGCCCGGATGCTGCTGGCCGTCCTGCGCCTTGGTGTCCGTGGTCTGCAGACCCATCCCCTGGATCAAATTGTCCGACGGCACCCCCTGGTCATACAGCCCGTACAGGCTGCCGTCCGCACCGTGCCCAACCGCCCCCTGGGTGGCGCCGAGGTCCACAGAAAGGTCTTCGTCCGACGTCGCCGAGCTATCTGATTTCGATTGAAGGTCGGTCGCGGGCGTGACCACTCCGGATCGGGTCACCGCGCCCGCTCCGCTCCTGGTGGTCGTCAGGGCGGCGGCCCGCAGCGGCCCGGGTGAGGCCTGCGCCGCCTGAGCCAGGGCCAGGAGAGCCAGCGCGAGCACGGTCAGAATGGACGCGATTCGCTTCACGGCGGCCTCTCAGGGATCAGCCCACAGCAGGAATAGGTTTTCCCTAGGCACCGTAAACCCGACAGAAAGCAGCGTCAACACGCACGAACAAGCAATCCCCGCGCAGCTTGTCCCTCGAGGCGTGCTCAGCGCGGCGCGGCCAGGCGCGGTGATCATCCCGGGACGCTTCTTGCTGTATCAGGCGGCCGGGGTGGCCGCGTGAGCTAGCGAGACAGACGGGCCGCGGGGTCAGGAGAAGTGGGTCTGGGGGCGCGGGAGGGGGCGGCCGTCGATTTCCAGGTCGAGTTTTTCGTTGTAGAAGGCGACCAGGCCGGCCACGGGGAGCAGCTGGCGGGTGGGGAAGTCGTAGGCCCAGGCCAGGTCCTGGTGATCGGGGTGGACGGGGCCGGAATCGAGTTGTACTGACCAGTATTGGCTGGTGACGCCCTTGTAGGGGCAGGCGGTCTGGGTGGCGCTGGGGACCAGGTGCGCGAACGACACGTCGGTGCGGTCGATGTAGTAGCGGGTGGGCAGACCGGTCTCGAAGACCAGGACCGGAGTATCGGTCTCGGCCAGGGTGATGCCATCCAGGGAGACCCGGACGTGGCGGTGGGAGCGGAGCGCGTCGACCCGGGCGTAGGGGTTGCGGGGGTGGACGAAGATCTGTTCGTCTTCTTCGTACCAGGCGTCGAGCGCGGCCCATTCGAAGCGGGCGGTACCGGCTACGCCCGGGATGGCGTCGTCGCCGTAGATGCGGACGGCGCCGGGGCGGTCCTGGCCGCCCGCGTGCAGGCCGTGGCGTTGGGCGGGGCCGCGGCGAGTGCTCTGACGGGCACCCTCGTCGGTCAGGAAGCGCTTATCGACGTCACTGACCGGGATGTAGTACTGCGGGTAGTACGGAACCTCCCACACGTAGCGGGCAGCGACGGTGTCGAAGATCAGCTCTTGGCCCAGGAAACCCCGGACCCGGCGCGGGGCGGGCTCGACGTGGTTGACCTCCACCGCCATCTGCGGGAAGTCGCGGTCGGTCATCCCGCGTCCAAGCCGTGGCCGATGCGGTGCCCGGACAGGTGAACGGGGGTGATGCGCATGAACAGCTCACGCGGGCCAGAGACCCAGGACTCGACGCAGATCTGGGCCACGGCCGCCCGCTCATCGTCGGTTTCCATGGGGTGCACGTCACCTTGCATGAGCACGCTCCAGCCGCTGCGGGTCCGCGAGTCGAACTGGTCGGCCTGGAAAGCCACGCGGTAGTCGGCGTGCGCGATGCCGGTGCGCAGGTCCTCGCCGGTCGGGCCGTGCGCGGCGACCCGGAAGTAGATCGCCTGGTCCCGGACCTGGAAGTTGATCGGCAGGATCATGGGCCCGAACCGGCCCGAGAAGCTCACCCGGCCGATGCCCACCCCGCGGAGCAGGTCCCAGCATTCCGCTTCGCTGAGCGATTCCAGCGGTGAAGGAGCAGGCGCCTGGCCGACGGAACTGTCGTTGACGGAGTCAGTCATCGCCGATCACCGTTCCTCATGGGGACGTATTGACGTGTCGCTGCCCAATTGACGCTATACCAACGCCAGTCACGGGCATGGTCACAGCGCCGCGCAACAGCTTGGTGACCCCCAGGTGAACGCTATTTGTCGGAACGGTACAAAGACGCACCCGGAAATTTCGTCGTGTCCGTGATGGGTGTGGCGAACTTCTACAGTGCAGGCTAGGACGGTGCTGGTCATTACTGCTCCTGGCCAGGGGGCTCAGACTCCCGGCTTCCTCTCGCCCTGGCTCGAAGTCCCCGGTGCGGCCGAACGGCTCGCCGGGTGGTCCGAGCTGGCCGGGGTCGATCTGGTCCGGTACGGCACGACCGGCACCGAGGAAGAAATCAAGGACACCGCGGTGGCCCAGCCGCTGCTGGTCGCGGCCGCGCTGGCGGCCGCGACCGCCCTGCTGGACGAGCTGCCCGCGTCCGGGCCGGGCCTGGCCACGGCGGGGCACAGTGTTGGTGAGCTGGCCGCGGGCGTGATCGCAGGCGTGCTGAGTCCGGCGGACGCCCTGCGCCTGGTCGCGGTACGCGGCCGGGCCATGGCCGCGGCCTCAGCCGTCACCCCGACCGGGATGACCGCCGTGCTGGGCGGGGACGAGAAGGAAGTGCTGGCCTCGCTTGAGGCTCACGGACTGACCCCGGCCAACGTCAACACGGCCGGGCAGGTCGTGGCGGCGGGCACGCTCGAGCAGTTGGCCGCCTTCGCGGCCGACCCGCCCGCCAAGGCGCGGCTGCGGCCGCTGTCGGTGGCGGGCGCGTTCCACACTGAGCACATGGCGCCGGCGGTGGACGCGCTGCGCACCGCGGCCGGGACGGTCACGGTCACCGACCCGCGGATCGTGCTGCTGTCCAACCAGGACGGCGCCGTGGTGACCTCGGGCACCGACTGGCTGGACCGCATCGTCGGCCAGGTGGCCCGCCCGGTCCGCTGGGACGAATGCCAGCACACGCTGGCCGAACGTGGCGTGCAGGCGCTGATCGAACTGCCGCCCGCCGGAACGCTGACCGGCATTGCCCGCCGGGCCCTGCCGGGGGTGACCGTGCAGGCCGTGAAGAGTCCCGACGACCTGGATGCCGCCCGCAAGCTGATCGCCGAATACGGCAGCGACGCCGGTTCCGCACCTGCTGACCCCATGGAGGGATCATGACCATCTCGCTGCCTGCCGGGGCCGTTCCCGGCCCCGTTTCCGAAGAATACGACTGGGACGCCGAGCTCAGCGCGGCCGTCGCGGGCGAACTGCCCGAGTGGCGGCTGGTGGTGGCTCCGCAGCGGGGTATCTTCCACGCCGCCGGGGCCGACGACGGTCCGAGCGGCACCGTGGTCGGGCACATTGAGGCCCGCCGGGACCGGCAGGCGATCGTGGCGCCCTGGCGCGGCGCGATCATCGAATGGCTGGTGCAGGACGGTGACCCGGTGGCCGTGGGCCAGCCGGTGGCACGGCTGCTGCCCGATGCCCCGTCCGACGACGCCGAATAGTCCTGGGCGAGCACATGCGACTTCCCGAACCGGTCGCCGGAGCCAGGATCCTGGCCTTCGGCGGCTATCAGCCGGACAACATCGTGACCAACGACGACCTCGCGGCCGTCATGGACACCAACGATGAGTGGATCCGCAGCCGGGTCGGCATCATCAGCCGCCGGATCGCCGGGCCCGAGGAGACCGTGGCCGACATGGCGGTGGCCGCGGCGGGCAAGGCCATCGCCCACAGCGGGGTCAGCCCGTCCGATATCGACCTGGTCATCGTGGCCACCTGCAGCACCGAGGCCCCGCTCCCGAACGTGTCGGCCAGCGTGGCCAGCCGGCTCGGCATCAACGCGCCGGGCGCCTACGACCTCAACGCGGCCTGCGCGGGCTTCTGCTACGGGCTGGCCAACGCCAGCGACGCGATCCGGGCCGGGAGTGCCCGCCACGTCCTGGTCATCGGGGCGGAGAAGATGTCGGCCTGGGTGGACATGACGGACCGGTCGACCGGGATCATCTTCGCCGACGGCGCCGGGGCGGCCGTGGTCGGGCCGCTGACCGACCCGGAGGACGCGCCCGGCGTGGTCGGTCCGGTGGTCTGGGGCAGCGCTGGTGAGCTCGCCGACCGCATCGTGATCAAGGACCGCACGTCGTTCCTGCAACAGGAGGGCCAGGCGGTGTTCCGCTGGGCGACCACGGCCCTGTACCCGACCGCGCTGGCCGCGTGCGAGCGGGCCGGGGTCGAGCCCGGTGAGTTGCAGGCGTTCGTGCCGCACCAGGCCAACCTGCGCATCGTCGAGGCGCTGGCCCGCAAGATCGGGGTGCCGCGGGACCGGGTCGCGGACGACATCCAGTACGCCGGCAACACGTCGTCGGCGTCGATCCCGCTGGCTCTGGCCCGGATGGCCGAACGCGGTGAACTGACCTCCGGCGGTCAGGTGCTGCTGATGGGCTTCGGCGCGGGCATGTGCTACGCCGCGCAAGTCATCACGGTACCCTGACCGAACTTCGGCCCAGCGGGTACCAGCCCGCGGCCGCGGAACCACCGACATTGACAGGAGATAGCAGGCAGATGGCACTGACTGACCAGGAGATCCTGCAGGGCCTCGGGGAGATCGTCGACGAGATCGCCGGCGTGCCCGCTGACGAAGTGACCCCCGAGAAGAGCTTCGTGGACGACCTCGACATCGACTCGCTGTCCATGGTCGAGATCGCTGTGGCCGCGCAGGACAAGTTCGGCGTGGAGATTCCGGACGACCAGCTCAAGGACCTGAAGACGGTCCAGGACGTCGTCAGCTACGTGCACAAGAACGCCGGCTGACCGCCGGGCCAGCGAAGCGGGAAGACCCGCCGGGACCAGATCGCTGGGCCCGGCGGGACGAGAACTGAGGAGCCGATCACAGTGGGCACAGACGACAAGACCGTCGTCGTCACGGGACTGGGCGCAACCACACCTCTCGGCGGCGACGTCGCATCAACCTGGTCGGGCATGCTGGCCGGGAACAGCGGGGTCAGGGCGCTGACCGAGGATTGGGTCAAGGACCTGCCCGCGCGGATCGCCGGGGTCGCCGCCGTCGACCCGGCGCAGATCGTGGGCCGGGTCCAGGCCCGCCGGATGGACCGCTGCGAGCAGTTCGGGGTGATCGCCGCCCGGGAAGCCTGGGCCGACGCCGGCTCGCCGGAGGTGGACCCGGAACGGCTCGGTGTCTCGGTGAGCAGCGGGATCGGCGGTATCGGCTCCACTCTGGCCGCGTACGACACGCTCAAGGAGAAGGGCTGGCAGCGGATTGTCCCCTTCACCGTGCCCATGCTCATGCCGAACGGCGCAGCCGGCCTGATCAGCATTGAACTGGGAGCTCAGGCCGGGGCCCACGCGACGGTCAGTGCCTGCGCGTCCGGGGCCGAGGCGATCGGCTACGGCATCGACATGATCCGGGCCGGCCGGGCTGACGTGGTCGTGGCGGGCGGCACCGAGGCGGCCATCATGGCCCTGAACCTGGGCGCGTTCGCGGTGATGCGGGCGCTGTCGCTGCGCAATGACGAGCCGGAGCGGGCGTCCCGGCCGTTCGACAAGGGCCGGGACGGGTTCGTGCTCGGTGAGGGCGCCGGCGTGGTGGTGCTGGAGTCGGCCGAGCATGCGAAGGCCCGGGGCGCCAACGTCTACGCGATCGCGGCCGGCGCCGGGTACTCCTCGGACGGCCACCACATCGCCCACCCGCATCCGGAGGGCAAGGGGGTGCGGCTGGCCATACAGCGCGCACTGGCCAACGCCGGGGTCGACCCGGAGCAGGTCACGCACGTGAACGCGCACGCCACCTCCACCCCAGAAGGCGACGTGCTGGAGGCCCAGGCGATCAAGGCCGCGCTCGGGTCCGCCGTCGGCCAGGTGGTCGTATCCTCCACCAAATCCATGACCGGCCACCTGCTGGGTGGCGCGGGCGCGATCGAGTCGGTGGCGGCCATCATGGCCCTGAAGGACCGGGTCGCCCCGCCCACGATCAACCTCGAAGATCCGGACGATGGTGTCGAAGTGACGGTGGCCCCGGAGCCGCGGCCGCTGTCCCCGGCCGGCCGGGAGCCGATGGCGGTGCTGAACAACGCCTTTGGGTTCGGCGGTCACAATGTCTCACTCGTCTTCACCGCGGCCTAGCCGCCGGTAAGGAGAACTCAGTGACCGTTCTGGATAACTCGCGCCCGTCGGTGCCCGGGCCGGCCCCGGCCGGCGACGAGGGCGTCAGCTTGCCTCGCGACCCCGTCGTCCGGCTCGAAGCCCTGTTCGACCCGGGCTCACTCGATCTGATCACCGAAGACGACGGCAGCGGCGCGATCGCCGGCACCGGCCTGATCCACGGGACCGGCGCCGTGGCCTTCGCCTCGGACCCCCGCACCCAGGGCGGGGCCATGGGCGAGGCGGGCTGCGCCGCGATCGTGGCCGCCTACGACGAGGCGGTCACCCGCGGGGTGCCGGTCATCGGCCTGTGGGCCTCGGGCGGGGCCCGGCTGGCCGAAGGGGTGGCCAGCCTGCACGCGGTGGGCGCGGTGTTCGCCGCCATGACCCGCGCGTCCGGCGCGGTTCCGCAGATCTCGGTGGTGCTCGGCCCGGCTGCGGGTGGCGCCGCCTACGGGCCGGCCCTGACCGACATCACCATCTTGTCCGGGCACGGCCGGATCTTCGTGACCGGCCCGGACGTGGTTCGCAGCGTGACCGGCGAGGACGTGGACATGGCCCGCCTGGGCGGGCCTGAGCCGCACTCCCGGCGGTCCGGCGTGACCGCGATCGTGACCGAGACCGACGCCGAGGCCATCGAGAAGGCCCGGCGGCTGGCCGCGCTGCTGACCGACCACGGCAAGGTCTCCGGGGAAGTGCCGGACGCGGACTTCGCCGGGCTGATGCCGGAATCGCCGCGCCGCGCCTACGACATGCACCCGATCATCGACCAGTTGCTGGACGAGCCCGGGGTCGAGCTGTTCCCGAAGTGGGCCCCGAACCTGGTGACCACGCTGGGACGTCTGGGCGGCGGCACGGTGGGCGTGGTCGCCAACAACCCGCTGCGCCTGGGCGGCTGCCTGGACTCGGTCTCGGCCGAGAAGGCGGCGCGGTTCGTACGGATGTGCGACGCGTTCGGGATCCCGCTGGTGGTGCTGGTCGACACGCCCGGCTACCTGCCCGGCGTCGGTCAGGAGTGGGACGGCGTGGTCCGCCGCGGCGCCAAGCTGCTGCACGCCTTCGCCGAGTGCGTGGTGCCCCGGGTCACCGTGGTCATCCGCAAGTCCTACGGCGGGGCCTACATCGCCATGAACTCCCGGTCGCTGGGCGCGACCAAGGTCTACGCCTGGCCGGACGCGCAGGTGGCGGTGATGGGCTCGGTGGCGGCGATCCGGATCCTGAAGCGACGCCAGCTGGCCGCGACCGAGCCGGAGAAGCTGTCCGAGACCGAGGCCGAACTGGCCGCCGAGCACGAGCGGACCGTGGGCGGCCTGCAGCGGGCGGTGGACATCGGCGTGGTGGACGAGGTCATCGACCCCAACCACACCCGGCAGATGATCGCCCAGGCCATCGCCGAGGCGCCGCAGGCCCGCGGCGGGCACCGCAACATCCCGCTGTAACCGGGTTGCCGGGGGCCGGCAGAACGGATTGGCTGGTCGGGTGGAGTTGCGGGGTGTCAGCAAGCGTTACCGGGTTCGGGGTCCGTGGGTACTGCGGGACATTGACGCGGACCTCGTCCCCGGTCAGCTGATCCGGGTCACCGGGCCCAACGGCTGCGGCAAGTCGACGTTGCTGCGGCTGGTCAGCGGGGCCGCGGCGCCGAGCCGGGGACGGATAGCTGACCGGCCCCGGGCGGGCTATGTGCCGGAGCGGTTCCCGCCCGGCCTGCCGTTCACGGCCCAGGCGTATCTGACCCACCTCGGGCGGCTGCATGGGCTGCGCGGCGGCGCGCTTACCGCCGCGGTCCGTGGGTCGATCGACCGGCTTGGGCTGGGCCCGTACGCGAGTCTGCCCATGCGCGAGTTGTCCAAGGGCACCAGCCAGAAGGTGGCGGTGGCCCAGGCCATGCTCGGCCGGCCCGGGCTGCTGGTCATGGACGAGGCCTGGACCGGGCTGGACGCCGGGGCCCGGGCCACGCTGGACACCGTGGTGACGGAGCGGGTGGCCGAGGGGGCCACCGTGATCTTCGTCGACCACGATCCGGCCCGGCTGTCAGATCAGGCGAGCCAGCGGTGGGCCCTGATCGACGGGCGCCTTCACGTGAGCTCTGGTGGGGGCTCCGAGATTGATGGAATGCCGGCCGAAGTGCAAACGATTGTTATTGAGTTCGCGGGGTATCGGGGTGGGCTGGCGGGACTGCGGGGGCTGGGTGGGGTGGTGACGGCGGAGCCGGGGCGGGTGCGGGTTCGGGTGGGTGAGTCGGACGATGTGTTGCGGTGGCTGCTGGCGGCGGAGGGGGACGTGCACGTCGAGCGGGTGGCGGCGGAATGATCGCGATGGGGCGGTACCAGGGGGCGTTGCTGGGGCGGTCGGTGCGGTGGTTGCCGCCGGTGCTGTTGTTCGCGGGGACGGTGGTGGCGGGGTCGTTCGGGGGGATGCCGCTGGCGGACGGGCTGGGCTGGAGTAGCGCGATGCTGGTGCCGGCGGTGGGGTGGCTGACCCGGGTCGCGCTGACCATGGAGCCGGGGGCGGCGCGGGCCTGCGCCAGTACGGCCGGTGGGGCCCGGCGGGCGCAGCTGGCCACGCTGGTGGTGGCGCTGGCCGGTGGGGTGGTGCTGGCGCTGCTGGGGGCGGGGTTCGAGCTGGCCACCACGGCGCGGCCCCGGCATGGGCTGGGGGCGCTGGCGGTGGAAGGCGTGGTGGCCGGGATGACCTGTTTGCTGATCGGGTCGGCGATCGGGGCGCTGTGCAATCCCCCGCTGATCCGGCACCGGGGCTACGCGATGATGTCGACGGCGGCGGTGGCCATCGCGGCCATCGCGGCGTCCGGGTCGCCCGCCAACGCGGCCATCCGGGCCACGTCGGCGGGGCCCGGCGGCGGCGTCCACCTGCCAGTGGTGGCGCTGGCGGCCGCGGTGGTGCTGGCCGCGATCAGCTGGACGGCGTCGGTGCTGACGTCGCCGCGCCGGGCCAGCTGAACCGCGGGGGCCAGGCCGCGAGGGTCAGGCCCCCGCGGGCTCAGCCTGGGTCGGTGCTGGTGCCGGGGGTGGGGTTACCGTCGTCCGGGGCCGAGGGGCCGATGGCGGCGTCATCGTCGTCGGCCGCGGCCAGGGCGCTGCCGCTCGCTCCCGCTCCGGCCGGGCTGCCACTGCCACTGGCGGAACGGGTTTCGCGGAGCAGCTCCTCCAGCCGGGCGCCCTGCAGGCGGCGGAAGGTCCGGTGGGTGCGGGTGCGGTCCAGCAGCGCCACCTCGAGCTGGCCGACGGCCATGTCCTCCCCGTTGCCGGGGGCGGCCAGCGAGGCCAGGGCGGCGCCCAGCGCCTCGGTCAGGGACATGTCGGCCGAGTAGCGCTCCTTGAGCTCGGTGGCCACCTGGTCGGCCTGGCCGCCGATGGCCGCGAAGCCATGCTCGTCGGCCACGGAGCCGTCGAAGGTGATGCGGTAGATCTGGTCGGCGTCCACGTTCTCGCCGACCTCGGCCACGATGATCTCGACCTCGAACGGCTTGGTGCTCTCGGTGAAGATCGTGCCCAGCTGCTGGGCGTACCAGTTGGCGATGCCGCGGGCGGTCACGTCGCGCCGGTCGAACTGGTAGCCGGTCACGTCGGCGTAGGTGACGCCGGCCTTGCGGAGGTTCTCGTACTCGTTGTAGCGGCCCACCGCGGCGAACGCGATCCGGTCGTAGATCTCACTGATCTTGTGCAGGGCGCGCGACGGGTTCGGGGCCACGAACAGGATGCCACCCGCGTACTGGATGACGACTCCGCTACGGCCACGCGCGATTCCCTTGCGCGCATAGTCTGCCTTGTCTTTCATCACCTGTTCAGGCGACACGTAGAACGGCATCGACACCGCGGGCGCTTCCTTTACTGGCGAGTTCGGCTGGGACGTAGGTGCGGGATGAGACGGGTGGCGGGCTTACTCGACCGGAGCCTTGGGGCCGTCGGGCGACTCCATACGACCCTCGACCACGGCGCGGACCTGGTCGCCCGCCTCGGTGTCGGTCAGCTGGCTGAAGCCGTCGGCGTCCAGCACCGCGATGATCGGGAAGATCTGCCGGGTCAGGTCCGGGCCGCCGGTGGCCGAGTCATCGTCGGCCGCGTCGTACAGGGCCTGCACGCAGACCCGCACGGCCTGCTGGGCGGTCATGCCGTCCCGGTAGAGCTTCTTCAGCGAGCCGCGGGCGAATACCGAGCCGGAGCCGATCGAGAAGTACCGGTACTCCTCGTACGGGCCGCCAGCCACGTCGTAGCTGAAGATCCGGCCGAGGGCGTTCTCCTCGTCGAACCCGACGAACAGCGGGACCACGGCCAGGCCCTGCATGGCGGCGGCGATGTTGCCCCGGATCATGGTGGCCAGCCGGTTGGCCTTGCCCTCAAGGGAGAGCGAGCGGCCTTCCATCTTCTCGTAATGCTCCAGCTCCACCTGGAACAGGCGGATGAACTCCAGGCCCACACTGGCCGTGCCGGCGATGGCGATGGCGGAGAACTCGTCGCTGCGGTAGACCTTCTCCACGTCCCGCTTGACGATCATGTTGCCCGCGGTCGCGCGCCGGTCACCGGCCATCACGACGCCGCCGTCGAAGGTCGCGGTGACGATCGTGGTCGCGTGGGGCAG
>DASXJM010000548.1:0-3122 GCA_036497405.1 Streptosporangiaceae bacterium
GCCCTGATCCGGGCGGCCGCGGGCGGTGCCTGAGCTTCCGGAGGTCGAGTCGGCCCGGGCGGTCATCGAGCGGGCCGGGCTGCGGCGCCGCATCGTGGACGTCGACGACTCCGACACCTTTGTCTGCCGTCCCCACCAGCCCGGTGAGATCAAGCGGGCGCTGCTCGGCGGTGAGCTGGTCAGCGCGATGCGGCGGGGCAAGAGCATGTGGTGCCAGACCAGTGTGCCCACCGGCCGGGACGGCACGGCCGGGCCGGTCACGCTGGGGATCCACCTCGGAATGTCGGGCAAGATCGTCATCGCCGACCCCGGCGGGACCGAGATCGACGGCGGCGACTACTGGGAGGGGGGCCGCCGGCCCGGCGACTACCGCTGGGCCCGCTTCACGCTGACGTTCGAGGACGGGGGACGGCTGATGCTGGTCGACCCCCGGCGGCTGGGCCGCGTGCGGCTCAACCCGCCGGTCGAAGCGCTCGGCCCGGACGCGCAGCGGATCACCCCGGCCCAGTTCCGGGCGGCCGTGACCGTTGGAACGGCCCCGGTCAAGGCCCATCTGCTGGACCAGGACCGGATCGCCGGGATCGGCAACCTGCTGGCCGACGAGATCTTGTGGCGGGCCCGCATCCATCCGGCCCGGGCCGCCGGGAGCCTGTCCCCGGACGAGCAGAGCCACCTGCTGCGGGCCATGCGGGACGCGCTCCGGACCGCGCTGAAAGACGGCGGTGTGCACACGCTGGAGATCATCCCGTTCCGGCACGCGGGCGCGGCCTGCCCGCGCGATGACGCGCCCATGGCCACGGGCACGGTCGGTGGCCGGACCAGCTGGTGGTGCCCGGCCGAGCAGCGGCGGGCCGGGTAACCGGACCGGCCGGTCAGCGCGAGGCCTCTCGGCCGATCGGGGCCTCTCG
The DNA here is from genome assembly GCA_036497405.1 of Streptosporangiaceae bacterium. Classification (GTDB taxonomy): domain Bacteria; phylum Actinomycetota; class Actinomycetes; order Streptosporangiales; family Streptosporangiaceae; genus Bog-532. The sequence continues at coordinate 909 of DASXJM010000548.1, forward strand.
GCCGATCGGGCCAGCACGGCGGCGCCGACCGCTCCGGCCAGGTCACCCAGTTCGGCGGCCACGATAGGCGGAGTCCAGGCGTACGGCGGCAGGCGGTCCAGGGCCGCGGTCAGCGAGCCGGCGAACAGGTCGAGGTACTGCGCGGCCGAGCCCCCCAGCACCACCCGGTCGGGCCGGAACAAGGTCAGCAGGGTGCCGAGCCCGGCCGCCACCTGCTGGCCGTAGCGTTCGAAGGACCGCGCGGCGCGGGCGTCCCCGGCCCGGGCCGCGGCGGCCGCGGCGGCCGGATCGCCCCCGACCAGACCTTCCAGAGCGGTACGGGACGCGGCCTGTTCCCAGCACCTGGGCAGGCCGCAGTAGCACGGCACGGGCGCGTCGCGGACGGCGAGGTGGCCGCCCTCGGGATGGGTGCCGTCGCCGGCCCGGGCCAGCTGGCCGCCGGTGATGACGGCGACCCCGATCCCGGTGCCGAGGGTGACGGTGACGCAGCAGTGGCTGCCGCGACCGGCCCCGTAGGCGTACTCCCCCATCGCCGCGGCGGCGGCGTCGTTGTCGATCACGCAGGCCCAGCCGGCCTGCTGGCGGACGGCCCGGCACAGGTCGACGCCGGTGTAGGCGGGCAGGGTGGCCTGGTTGTCGATGACGCCGCCGACGGTGATGGGCCCGCTGGCGCCGATCCCGGCCGCGCTGACCCCGTGCCCACGGGCGATGTCGGTCAAGGTGGCGAGCAGCTCTTCCACCGCGCGGCCGGGTTCCCCCACCGCGGTGGGCACGCTGGCCTGGCGCACCACCTGGCCGCTGGCGTCCAGGACCACGACCCGGGTGCCGGTCCCGCCCAGGTCCACGCCGAGGGTGGCGGTCACAACGCGGTCGTGATCTTGCTGCCGTAGGCGAACGCGCCCGGGGTGATACCGCGGGCCCGGGCCAGGGCGACGGTCAGGTGCTGGGCGACCACGGCGCCGTGGGCCAGCTGGGCCAGGGGGCCCGGCGGCGGGCGCAACTGGAGCGCGGCCCCGGCCAGGTCGAGGCCGGCCGCGGCGATGACCGCCGAGCCGGACTGGATCAGATCGGCCCCCAGCCGCCGCAGGGACGGGTTGGCGTCCGGGTCGTCGGCGCCGTAGAGCACCGCGGTCAGGCCGGGCCCGGCCAGTTCCAGCGGCCCGTGCCGGAACTCGCCGCCGATGAAGCCCTCGGCCGCGACCTTGACGCCCTCCTTGATGATCAGTCCGGCGTAGAGGGCGGTGGCGGCGTGGTCACCGAACCCGATGCAGGCCAGCCGGGGGTGGCCCGCCGCGAAGTGGCCGGCCGCCAACGGGGCCAGCGCGCCAGGGTCACCGATCTGCTCGACGGTCTTGGCCACGGCCAGCAGGTCTTCGGGGGCGGTTCCGGCCAGGGTGGACGCCAGCAGGTCGTGGGCGGCCAGGGTGTTCAGGTAGCTCTTGGTGCTGACCGTGGCCTCGTCCCCGCTGTGCAGGCCCACGACCAGGTCGGCCGCGGCGGCCAGGGGGCTGGCGCCGTCGTTGGTCACCGCGACCAGGGCGGTGGGCCGCGGGCCGGCCGTCAGCAGGCTGACCACCTCGCCGCTGGCCCCGGACTGGGAGGTGACCACGAGCAGGGTCCGCCCGGTGACCAGGGCCGGGGTGTCCAGCAGCTGACCGGTGTCGACCCACCAGACGGGCAGGCCCCGGCCGGCCAGCCGCCGCCAGGTCGGCAGGGCGGCGTGGTGCGATGACCCCATGCCGGTGAGCACGATGCGGTCGTAGCCGGACGCGTCCAGGCCGGCCAGCCCCGGGACCGGCCCGGCGTGGGCGAAGGCCCGCAGCGCGTCGGGCTGCTCGGCGATGTTCTGTTCGAACGGTGTCGGGCTCATGGGCGATGCGACTCCAGGGCGAGGCGGGCCCGGTCCAGCGGGGCCCGGTCCAGATGGGCGGGGTCGAGGTTGAGCAGCTTGGTGGCAACGCGGGCGCCGATCATGGCGGTGGGCAGGTTGATGTTGCCGCGGGTGATGGCGGGCATGATCGAGGCGTCGGCCACGTACAGGCCATCCACGCCGTGCACGGCCCCGGCGTGGTCGACGACCGCGGCCGGGTCGCCGGCCGGCCCCATCGCGCAGGTGCCGGCCGGGTGGCAGTAGCTGACGATGCGGGTCAGCGGGTCCCGGTCGGGCCGGTGCTCGTCGCCGAGCAGGGCGGCCAGCTCACGGTCACGGGTGAT
>DASXJM010000549.1:0-2844 GCA_036497405.1 Streptosporangiaceae bacterium
CGTCCCGGCCGCCGCGACCCGGCTGATCGTGGCCCTGACCGTGATGTTCGTGCTGGCCCCGGCCACCCGCTTCGGCTACTTCATCTACCCCGGCGGCATCCTGGCCTGGCTGCTCCTGTGCCTGGTCACCCAGCCCCGCACCTTCAGCCCGGTCGGCGTCCCGCCCCCGGACACCCGCGGCGACCCGCGCCCACCGCGCATCCCCCCACCCCGCCCCCAGACCTAGCGTCTCCCTGCGGCCCCCCCCGGGCCCGCCACGCGCCGGGCTGTCAATGTACGCAATGGTCCCTTTGCCGACACTCTTATGTACGCATTGATCCCTTTGCGCACATGGGGGGCGGCGGCCAGAGCGGGTCAGGGGCGCCCCGGGGCCTCTCAGGAGTTGGGGCCGAACTCGCTGGGCTGGTCGGGGCCGCTGAAGGCGTTCTTGTCGCCGCAGATGTTGGCGTTGCCGCTGATGCCGCCGTAGGTCTTGGTCACGTTGCTGATCGACGACCCGGCGCTGGCCCCGGCCGACGGGCTGGCCCCGGCCGAAGACGAAGCCGACGGCGACACCGGCTTCAGGCCGCTGTAATCGGACCCGAGGATCAGGTCGACGGCGTCGCTGGGCACCCCGCTGGCCGCGCTGACCGGCTGGACCTGGGCGCCCCGCACCGCCGCGGCCAGGGCCCTGGCCGCAGGGGCCTCGTCGGCCGAGCTGTACTGAATGATCGTGGTCGACGACGGCTCGGCCGCGTTGCCGGTGCCGGTCACCTGGTAGCCGCCCTGGGTCAGCGAGTTCGAGGCCTGCGCGGCCAGCCCTGCGGTGCCGGCCGCGTTGAGCACGTTGACCCGGATGCTGGCCGGGCTCACCGCCGGGGCCGACGGTGACGCCGAAGCGGTCGGCTTGGCGCTGGCCGGCGCCTTCTTCACGGCCTGGTCGTGCTCGATCTCACCGAACAGCGCGGTGGCCTGCGACTGCTGCCAGATCACCCGGTTGGCGTCGGTCGGGTCCTGCACCACCGGGACCTGGGTGAACTGGATCCCCTTGGTGCTCAGGCCCTTCATGCTGGTGGCGATGTTCTTCATGTCGTCGATGGACAGGCCGCTGTCGGTGGTCAGCGTCTTGGCCACGTCGCGGGCGATGGCGAACACCTTGGTCACGCTGGCCAGCACGTTCTGCGACTCGATCTGCTGGACCAGAGCGGCCATGAAGTACTGCTGGCGCTGAATCCGCTGCAGGTCCGAGCCCTCACCGACGTGCCGTTCCCGCACGAAGGCCAGAGCCTGGGTCCCGCTCACGTGGTGCTCGCCCGCGCTCAGGTCCAGGTGGGAGGCCGGGTCGTTGATCGCCTCAGGCAGGCAGACGTTGACCCCGCCCAGGTCGTTGACCACCGACTGGAAACCGGCGAAGTTGATCTCGACGAAGTGGTCGATGTGAATCCCGGTCGTGGACTCCAGGGTCTTCCATAGGCAGGCCGCACCCCCGGCCGCGAAGGTCGCGTTGAGCATCTCGTGCTCGCCGCTGGCCGCGGTCTGGCCCTTGGTCCCGGTCCCGTCGGGCTGGCAGCCGAGGACCGGCACCAGCGAGTCGCGCGGGAAGCTGATCACGACCGCGCCCTTGCGGCCGGGCAGGATGTGCAGCAGCATCATCGTGTCCGACCGGGCACCCTGGATGGTCTGCGCGCTGCCGAACCCCTTGGTCCCGACCCGGCTGTCCGAGCCGATGACCAGGATGTTCTGCGCTGAGTTGTACACCGGCGGCCGATGCTGGCCGAGCAGGTTGGACACGTCCTCCTGCTTGATCCCGTCGACCACGTCGCGGTAGGCGATGTAGGCGGTCAGCGAGGCGGCGACCAGGACGATCGTGGTGGCCAGCGAGGCCCACTTGAGGATCTTGCGCTTGCGGGACTTGCCGGGCTTGGCCCCGCCCCGGGGCCCGTCGGGCCCGTCCGGGCCACCCGGCTTTCCGCCGCCAGGGCCAGCCAGACCAGGCCGCGCCGCCCGCGGCGCACGCGGGCCGGGTGGATCGGTCCGGACCGCGGTGCCGACCCCGCCCCGCTGACCGGGCGGACCGGACGGCTCGGGCGCCGGGACGTGGGCCGAGCGGTACTCGGTGACGAACGGGTGCTCGCCGCTGTCGAACGCCGAACCTGATCGCGACCGGTGCCCCGGGCTGGCCGTGGTGGCCGGCGCCGGGCCCGCCGCCCCGGGCACCCGGGACGGCGCGGGATGGGGGGAGAAGCCCGGGCGGCGGCTGGGCCGCGGGGTCCCTACGGGTCCGGGTTCGTACGTCCGCGGTGTGAACCGGGGTCCCGCACCGGCGGGCGCGCCAGGGCGCATCGCGTCAAGACCGCTCTCGGGTCGGCGCTCCATCGTTGCTCGGGTCCTCTACTGGCCGTCAGGGAACCGGCCGCGGTCGGCGGCCTGATTCCGTGCCTAGCGTCCGCATCAGCGGTTTTAGCGAGACGCCCGTCGTGGTCGTGCCAGGTGCTGAAGTCAGCCAGCGACGTTGCTGTGCCTAATGTTTACCGTGTCTCAAAAAGATATTTGTTCGAATCAACGGCAAAGGTACTTACAAACCGATATCGACGCGGGTCCGGCCAAATCAGGCCCCGGTTCCGGGGCGGCCCGGCCACGGTAGGGGAGACGATCGGACCCGGGCCGGAGTTCCCGGTGGCCCCGCCCCGTGAACACGCTATGGCCACGCGTGGCCGTTGGGCGGACGGTCCCTCTACAGTAGGTCCGTGCGCCGAGGACCCCGTTCGTCAGGCAAGGGCGCTGACACGAGCCACCGGTCCGACGACCCGTCGCAGGCCGGGACGTCCGGACCGGACGAGTCCGCCTCCATCTCGGCCGACCGCG
>DASXJM010000550.1:0-1905 GCA_036497405.1 Streptosporangiaceae bacterium
CACCGAGTTCGTCGACCTGACCGACGAGGCGTCCATCGCCGGCCTCGGGGACCGGCTCGGCCCGGTCGACCACGTGGTCTCGACCGCCTCGGCCCGGGCCCGCGGCCGGCTGGCCGATCTGGACCGGGACGCGGTCCGGCAGTCGTTCGACACCAAGGTGATCGGCCCGCTCATGCTGGCCAAGCATCTGTCGCCGCGGATGAGCCCGGACGGGTCGTTCGTCATCTTTTCCGGGGTGGCCGCGACCAAGATCGCGGTCGGCACGATGGCGGTGGCCATCACCAACGCCGCCGCCGACACGCTGGCCCGGTCGCTGGCCCTGGAACTGGCACCGATCCGGGTCAACGCGATCTCCCCCGGCGTCATCGACAGCGGCGCCTGGGACGCGCTCGGCCCGCAGGGCAAGGCCGACTACTTCGCCGACATCAGCGCCCGCAACCCGGCCGGGCGGATCGGGACCCCCGACGACATCGCGGCCGCGGTCATGTTCGCCCTGACCAGCACGTTCCTCACCGGCCAGACCCTGCACATCGACGGCGGCGAGCCTCTCACCTGACCGCCCGCGAAAGGAGCCGAAAAATGGTCTCCTGGAATCAGGTGAATGGCGACGACGTAATGGTCACCGCCCCGCTGGCGGCCGGGTTCTCGATGATGAAGTCGCAGCCGGATCGGGTCCGCTCGGCCTGGTAGAGCCGGTCCTCGGCCCGGGCCCACCGCTCGGCGTGCGGGGCGTAGGCGGGCCAGTCCGGCCGGGCCCGCAGGCGCTGGTGGCGGACGGCGGCCGGGGCTTCGACCCAGATCCGGGCCGCGTAGACGCTGGCCAGCTGGGCCCGGATGCTGCCGCAGCCTTCCAGGATGATCACGTCGGCCGGGCCGGTGGTGTGCCACTCGGCGTAGCTCATGGTGTCCCAGTCGAACCGGCGCCAGCGGGCCGGCTGCCCCCGGCCCAGCGGCCCGGTCACCCAGTCGGCCAGGACCCCGGCGGTGGCGGCCAGGCCGTCCCAGCCCGGATAGAGGTCTTCCAGGTGGATCACGGGCGCCCCGGACGGGGCGGCCAGCCGCTCGGCCAGCCAGGTCTTGCCCGACCCGGACCGCCCGTCCAGCGCGATCAGCCGGACCCCGGCCAGGCCCGGCTCGGTGCCCGGCAGGGCGGCCGCGAGCTGTTCGACCGAGAGCCCCATCCTCCGCAGCTTAGGGACCGGGCGGCTCAGTCGGCCATTCTCAGCTGCGCGGCCGGACCCGGTAGCGCAGGTGCAGGACGCGGTCGCCCGCGATCACCGTGTCCGGGTCCTCCAGCCGGTGCTGGCCCTCGATCGAGCCGAAGTAGCGCTTGCCCGCGCCGAACACCACCGGGACGACGTCCAGGGCCACCTCGTCGACCAGACCGAGGGCGAGGGCCTGGCCGGCCACGTCGCCCGCGCAGATGGCCACCACGCGGTCGCCGGCCAGCTCGCGGGCCCGGGCGATGCCCTCGGCGACGGTCCCGGCGAAGTGATAGTGCGAGGCCTCGGGGTGCCAGTCGGCGGGCCGCGGCCGGTGCGAGACCACGACCACGTGCTCGCCGGCGGGCGGCGACGCCTCCCAGCCATTGGTGAGGTCGAACATGTGCCGCCCCATCACGATCACCCCGATGCTGGCCCACATTCCGTTGACGTACTCGCCCGAGGCCGGCGAGACCGTCATCCCTGAGCTGCCCCCGAGCGGGACGTCGCCGTTGAAGTACCAGTCGAACAGCGGGCCGACCTCGTCGTTCTGGTCGGCGATGAAGCCGTCCACCGACATCACCGCGTGGGTGATCACCGTGCTCATCGCGCCTCCTCACGTCCCGGAAATGACCTTGTCCTTGGTTGAACGAAGGTCGGGGGCCGGGCTCATCGGTCCGGTGCGGAGTTCCTGCCAGGCGGC
>DASXJM010000551.1:0-6847 GCA_036497405.1 Streptosporangiaceae bacterium
AAGGTGGCGCCGTACAGCGTGTCGGGCCGGGTGGTGTACACGGTCACCGGCTCGTCCCGGCCTTCGATCCGGAACTCGACCTCGGCGCCTTCGGAGCGGCCGATCCAGTTGCGCTGCATCAGCAGGACGCGGTCCGGCCACCTGCCTTCCAGGTCAGCGGCATCGGCCAGCAGCTGGTCGGCGTAGGAGGTGATGCGGAAGTACCACTGGGTCAGCGTGCGCCGGACGACCTCGGTCCCGCACCGCTCGCAACGGCCGTTGATGACCTGTTCGTTGGCCAGCACGGTCTGGTCTTTGGGGCACCAGTTGACGTAGCCGTCCTTGCGGTAGGCCAGGTCCCGCTCGTAGAAGCGCAGGAACAGCCACTGGTTCCAGCGGTAGTAGGCCGGGTCACAGGTGGCCAGGCGGCGGGACCAGTCGAAGGACACCGCATAACGCTTGAATGACTCGGCCTGAGTCTCGATGTTGGCGTAGGTCCAGTCGGCGGGGTGCGCGTTGTTCCTGATCGCCGCGTTCTCGGCGGGCAGCCCGAACGCGTCCCAGCCGATCGGGTGCAGGACGTTGCGGCCCAGCTGGAACCAGTAGCGCGCCATGGCGTCGCCGATGGCGTAGGCCTCGGCGTGGCCCATGTGCAGGTCGCCGGACGGGTAGGGGAACATGTCGAGCAGATAGGCCCGCTCGCGGGGGTCGGCGGGGTCGTCACTGGCCCGGAACGGGTCCAGCTCAGCCCACCGGGCCTGCCACTTCTCCTGAATCGCCCGGGGGTCGTAGCGCTGCGCTTCAGCGCTGTCCGCCGCTGTCATGGTTCCCTCACCCTGTCTGGCCAGCACGGTCTGGTCCGGCTCTGGCGTGCCTCGGCTTGCGTCGGCGGCCTTGGCGCGCGGCAATGAAAAGGCCCCCCGCTGCACGAGGGGCGGCCACGCTGACGGTCTGATCAGCGTGGCTAGCTAAGGAGCAGCCGGACGGCTCGCATGGCCCGAGGATAGCGCATGCGTACCACGGCTGCGGGCTCCGCTGACCGGCGGAACGGGGCCCGGGGTGGCATCAGACCCATGTCGGCAATAGCGGCCATGCCGCATTCATAGCGGACATTGGCCCGCAGAAATGAATTTGCCCCGGGAATCGGTAAGTCATTTCAATGTCCCTTGACCGGCAATAACCAGCCTCAATACAGTGAGGCCTCGCCGGCCCCGCCAGTGTCACCAGCCGGTTCAGCAGACGGTCCGGCCGGTCGAGCGACGAGTGCTCCGGCCGCCTCGCACAGCCAGTATGTCGGCCAGTCCCTGGTCCGGTATGCGCAGCCATCATGGGCGGATGAGCCCGTTTCCATGACGTTCCATGGCGCCGTTGGAATGCTTTTACGGCTACGCGTGTGCCAGCACCGTTTGGGACGTGATTATTCCGGTTCGGTGAAAATGGGCATCTGGAGAAAGTCAGAAAGCGCACCGGCGGCCACGCCCGCGCTTTTCGCGCTGCGCGGTCAGGACCGGCGGTCGCTGGCGGCCACGCTGGAGCGGTTGGCTCTGATCGCGCCGCGGCTGTCCGGGCCGGACCGGCAGGACCTGGCCACCCAGTGGTGCCGGGAGGCCGCGTCCGAATCGGGGGCCGGGGCCTCCGGGGCCGGGGCGGGGCAGCCGGGGGCGGGGCGGCTGGCGGCGGGGGACGGCGAGATCCGGGTGGCGTTTCTGGCCGCGAGCAGCGATCAGCTGGTGATGCGGGCCCGGCTGGCCGCGGACCTGGTCAGCGCGGTGCGGCCGGGACCGGTGACCCGGGAGGGCGGGGTGTACCTGTCCTGCGGGGCCAGTGGCCGGGTGGCGCTGGTGTTCCCGGGCGGGAACGGGGTGCCCGCGGCTGAGGCGGCCGCGCTGGCCACGTCGTTGCGGACGCTGGGCACGCTGGACCGGTTCGGGGTCCCGGCCGCGGCCGCGGTCGGGGCGGGGCTGGGCGAGATCACCGGCCTGGTCTGGGCGGGCAGCCTGGCCGCCACCGAGGCCTCGCGGCTGATCACCCAGCACGGTGAACTGCGCCGGGCGGCCGGGATGACCCGGACCGCGCTGGCCCGGGTGCCGGCCTGCTATCTGAGCACGACCAAGCTGGCCGTGGCCTGCGGGCTGTTCGTCGCGGCCTACGAGGGCCCGCACTCGCATGTGCTGGGCGGCCCGGTGGCCTCGATCCGTGATCTGGCCCGGCAGGCCGACGCGCTCGGGCTGACCGCCGACGTGCTGACGGCGAACCACGCACTGCACACGCCGGTGATGGCACCGTCGGTGGCGCCGCTGCGCAGCGTGCTGGGCCAGGTCCGGTTCGGGTCGCCGCGGCGCCGGCTGCTGTCGACCGTGACCGCGCGCCCGCTGACCGGGCAGGACGACCTGGCGGCACTGCTGTGCGCCCAGCTGACCAGCCCGGTCCGGTTCCGCGAGGCGCTCGCGCAGGCTGCGGACGGGGCGGCGCTGCTGGTCATGACGGCCCCGGACGACGCATTGGCCGCGGCCGCAGCCTGTTCGGGGGTGCCGGTGGTCAGCTTCCCGGCCGACGGCCAGGGTACGGGGGCCTGCGCGGCCGCGCTGTTCGTGGCGGGCGCGCGGCCCGACGTGGCGGCCCTGGCGTCGCCACCGTCGTCGCTCCCGCGGGACAGCCGGGCGCCCGCGGGGGCGGCGGCTCCCCTGGGCCGAGTGGCCGGCGTGATTGGAGCCACTGCCGGGGCTGGAGTGGGCGCTGTGACTGAGACGGATGCTGGGGCCGGGGCGGGTGCTGCGGCCGGGGCGGGCGCCGAGACCAGGCCGGGCACGGTGATTCCGCTGGCGCGGCCGGGGGTGGCTGCGGCCCAAGAGCCGGCCAGAGCGGGCGGAGTGGCCGGGGCGAGCAGCGTAGCTGGGATACGGGGACGTTTCCTGGAGGCGATCACTACGCTGCGGCCGGGGGCGGAGCTGCGGGGTGAGATCCGGCTGTCGGGGCGGACCGACCCCTACCTGGCCGATTATCTGGTGGACGGGCAGCCGGTGTTCCCGGCGGCCATGGGGCTGGAAGCCATGGCTCAGGCCGCGTCGGCACTGACCGGGGAGCCGATGCGCAGCGCCCGTCAGGTCCAGCTGGGCCAGCCGGTCCCGGTGGCCGGGGACGGCGAGACGCTGCTGCGGGTCCGGGCCCGGGCCATCGCGGGCGGGGTGGAGACGATCCTGCACGCTGGGACCGGGGCCCAGTTCGCCGAGTGCGCCCGGGCGGTGTTCATGGTGGCCAGCGAGTCCGGGCCGGCCCGATCCGGCGACGGCTCGCAGCGGGCGGGCGACCCGGGGGCGGACGAGCCCGTGCCGCCGCCGTCGCTGGTGGACGGGGCCGACCTGTACGACACGGTGTGCTTCCAGACCGGCCGGTTCCGGCGGGTGGCGATCGTGTCCGGGCGTCCGCCCCGGTCCTGCCGGGCCATCGTGCGCGGGCACGATGACGCGCCGTGGTTCGAGCAGGTTCCCGGGGCCGCGGGCCTGCACGAGCTGATGCTGGGCAGCCCTGGCCTGAACGACGCCGCCCTGCAGGTGGCGCAGGCCTGCGTGCCCGGCCGGGTGCTGCGGCCGGGCGGGTGTGACTCGCTGACCGTGACCGGCACGCAGGTCCGGGGGGCGGTCGAGCTGCGGGTGTTCCTGATCTCCGGGCCGGCCGGGCGGCCGGCCCCGGGCGCGGAGGCCGGGGAGCCCACCGAGTACGTGTGGGACATCCACGGCTACGACAAGTCCGGCCAGCTGGTGCTCGCGTGGATCGGGCTGCGCATGCGCGACGCCGGGCCGCTGCCGTCGAGGCGGCCGCGCAGCGGGCAGGCCCAGCGACGCCCGCAGGCCCAAGGTGCACCGCTGGCGGCGGTGCCGTCCCCTCCCCCGGCCTCGCCGGCCAGCCCGCTGCGTCGCGTGACCGCGTAACGCCGGCGGGCTGGCGGCGGGGGCGGCTAGCTGGCGGCCGCGGCGACCGTGCCCTGACCGTCAGCCGACGCCGGCGCGGGGGCGGACCGGACCTCCCAGTCCGGGCGGAGCGGCATGCCGGACGTCCCGTCCGCGGCGAGCTTGACCCCCAGCACCTGGTGCAGCTGGATCTGGTTGCGGTCGAACCCGAGCTGGGAACCGGCCATGTACAGGCGCCACACCCGGGCGGTGCCTTCGCCGACCTCGGCCACCGCTTCCTTCCAGTGCTCGTCGAGGTTGGCGCACCAGGCGGCCAGGGTCTTGGCGTAGTGCTCGCGCAGGTTCTCCTCGTGCCGGATCTCGAAGCCGGTGTCGTTCATCAGCGAGATCAGGTAGCCGGGGCCCTCCAGCTCGCCGTCGGGGAACACGTAGCGGTTGATGAAGCCGCCCACGTTGGCCGCGGGAGCGGTGTTGTCCGGGCGGGTAATGCAGTGGTTGAGCAGGCGGCCCTCGGGCTTCAGCTTGCCCAGCAGGAACTGGAAGTAGTCCGGCAGCTGGCGCATGCCGATGTGCTCGGTCAGGCCGATCGAGCTGACCGCGTCGAAGTCGGTCTCGGTCACGTCCCGGTAGTCCAGGTGGCGGACCTCGGCCAGACCGGACAGGCCCGCCCGCTCGATGGCCTGCTGGGCCCAGCTGGCCTGCTGCTCGGAGAGGGTGACCCCCAGGGCCTTGACGCCGTACTCGCGGGCGGCGTGCATGACCATGCCGCCCCAGCCGCAGCCCACGTCGAGCAGGCGCATCCCCGGCCGCAGGCCTATCTTGCGGGCCACCAGGTCGAATTTGTTGGCCTGGGCCTCTTCCAGGGTGGCGTCCGCGGTCGGGTAGCAGGCACAGGTGTAGGCCATGGACGGGCCGAGCACCCACTCGTAGAACTGGTTGGACACGTCGTAGTGGTGCGAGATCGCAGTGGCGTCACGGCCCTTGGAGTGCCGCAGGCCCGTGAGCCACCTCCGGTTGACCTGCACCTCCTGCGGGGGCGGCGCGAGCCGCGGGTACAGCGTCCGCGCGCCGCCGAGCTCACGGAACAGCCGGATCCGCTCGGCCACGCTGAGGTTCGTGTTCTGCGCGTTGGCCATCCCGGCCAGCGCGGTGTACATGTCGCCGTCCACGTCGAGGTGGCCGGAGACGAAGGCCCGGGCCAGGCCCAGCTCGCCGGGGGCCTGGGCCAGGTAGGACACGGCGGCCGGGGAGCGGACCGTCATCCGGACCGGGGCGTCCGGCGCTCCCGCTCGGCTGCCGTCGTAGGCCACGAACTCGACCGGGGCACCCGGGCCCACGAGGGTCTCGAATACTTGCGCCAGCGCCATGAGTGTCTCACTTCCTCGAATCAAACCATCGGGTCCGGGTCAGCGTCCGCGGACGCACTTCTCGTACAGGCCGGGTAGCCGGCCATCGGGGTCGTACTCACGCTTCAGCGCTTCTTGGGCCACGACGTTGTAGAGCCGGTTGAAGTCGTCCTCAGAGTAAAACGAGGTCGAATACAGCGACTTGTGGCCGCCCAGCGCCCCGACCTCGTCCTCGATCAGCCGGTTGTAGTACCCGTCGCTGCGGCCGGGCGGCAGCGCGACCTGGCCCCAGAACCCGAAGTTGACGTACACCTCGCCCGGCTTGAGCGGGTACAGCGGCCAGTCCCGGTCGCCCCGCAGCCGCAGCGGGCACAGCCAGACCGGGGTCATGCCGACCTGGCCGCCGAAGAAGGTGAGGAAGTCGGCGCCCTGCTCCACCGGGATCTCCACGTCCTGGATGACGTCCTCGCGGGCCGGGCGCTGCCGGCCTTCGTTGAGGGCGGCGGTCAGTCCGAGCCGGTGGTCGAGGGCGACCAGCTTCCGGTACACGTCGCTGCGGCGGTAGCGGCGCGGCCACAGGGCCCGGATCAGGGGCTTCTGCACGCCGAAGGGCCGGGAGCACCAGAACCAGTCGGTGTCCCACCGCCACAGGTAGTCGCGGATGGGCAGGAAGTCCTCCTGGTACTGCCGGATCGACTGGTAGTAGATCTGCTGGCCGGTGTAGTCACTGCGCCACGGGGCCACGTCGCTGAACGCGCCGACGGTCAGGTACAGCTCGTCGGTGGAGAACGCGGTGCCGTCCACGAAATCGGCCCGGTGGCCGCGGTAGCTCCCGTCGGCGGCGATCTGGGCGATCGCCGTCATGCAGGCATCCGGTGTCGTGAACGCGAAGTGGCGCAAATGCACGAACGGCTTGACCGGCTCGAGCTCGATGGTCAGCGACAGGGCGTAGCCGAGGGTACCGAGGGAGTTCGGGAAGCCGCGGAACAGGTCCGCGTGCTCGTTGTCGGCGGTGGCGCGGACGACCCGGCCGTCGCCGGTCAGGATCTCCATCTCGGTGACCGACTCGTGCGGCATGCCGCTGCGTAGCGAGGTGGACTCGATGCCGAGCCCGGTGACCGCGCCGCCGAGGGTGATCGTCTTGAGCTGGGGCACGACCGTCGGCATCAGCTGGTGCGGGAGCGTCGCGTCGCAGAGATCTTCATAGGTGGTCATACCCCCCACCCAGGCCGTCCGGGTGACGGGGTCGACGGACAGCACGTGGCCGAACGCGGAGACGTCGAGCAGGGCCGGACCGGTGCCGCCGGAGGCCTCGCGGAACCTGAACAGGTTCGAAGTGCGCTTGGCCAGCCGCACCGGCGCGCCCGGCGGCACGGCCGCATAGGCCGTGCGCAGCCGGGCCACCGCGGCCTCGTGCGCGCCGTTGGTCGTGCGGGCATCCAGCATGGGCATCCTTCCGGTAAAGGGCTGTCACCCATTATGGAAACGACCGACGGTGGACAAACGGGCGGGTTTCACACTAATGGCGAACATCTCCGGCAGTGTATACGGGCGCAAAGCGGCTCCTGTGCCGTCGTCGCTCACTGAGTATTTCCCTGACCTCACGGTTCGCAT
>DASXJM010000552.1:0-3501 GCA_036497405.1 Streptosporangiaceae bacterium
TCCAGGATCGGGCCGAGCTTCTGGTACGACTCCTTGGAGCCGCCGGGCATGATGCTGGGCCCGTTGAGAGCGCCTTCCTCGCCGCCGGAGACGCCGCAGCCGACGAAGTGCAGGTCATGCTCGCGCAGCGCGTGCTCGCGCCGCCGGGTGTCCATGAAGTGGGCGTTGCCGCAGTCGACCACGATGTCGCCCGCGTCCAGCAGCGGGATGAGCTCGTCGATGACGGCGTCGGTGGCCGGGCCGGCCTGAACCATGACGATGATGGCCCGGGGCCGCTCCAGGCTGGCCACGAAGTCGGCCATCGACTCGCTGGGCAGGAAGGTGCCGTCGTCGCCGTGGTCCCGGACCAGGCTGCGGGTGCGTTCCGGCGAGCGGTTGTGCAGCGCGACCGTGTGTCCGTGGCGGGCCAGATTGCGGGCCAGGTTGCGGCCCATCACGGCCAGGCCGGTGACGCCGATGTCGGCCTTGCTGCCTTGCTCAGTCATGTGGTCACTCCCGGTTCAGGCGTTCCGCTCGCTTACTGGCGACCTTAACGCGTGGCGGCCAGCCCCCCTGGAGGGAGGCTGGCCGCCGTGTTTCATGACCGTGTCGGGGTCAGGGTCCTGCCGTTACGGGAGGGACCACTGCTGGTTGGCGCCGCCGGTGCAGTCCCAGATCTCCAGCTGGGTACCGGGCGTCGTCGACCAGCCCGTGTCGTCGAGACACTTGTTGGATTGCGGGTTGTACAGCGACCCGTTGGATTGCGGGATGAAGACCTGGGCGCCGGTGTTGTTGCAGTCGTACAGGTCCACGGCGGTCCCGTCGGCGGTGCCACCCCCGTTGATATCCAGGCACTTCCCGAGGGCGTGCAGGGTGCTGCCCGCCTGAACCACCGTCCACTGCTGGGCGGGGGTGTTGTTGCAGGTGTAGACCTGCACCGGGGTGAAGTTGGCCGAGTTGGCGGCGCGGACGTCCAGGCACAGGCCGCCGTAGCCGACGACCGGGCCGGTGTTGCCGGTCGGCGGCGGAGGCGGCGGGGTGCCGCCACCGGAGCCCCCGGTGGTGTAGGCCGCGACATACTGCACGCTCATGGTGCCGCCCGACGTGGTCGAACCGCTGGGCGACGTGCAGCCGCAGACGCCGTTCGGAAAACCGCCGCCCATGGCCAGGTCGAAGATGATCGACATGTTGTGGTCGAACGCCGCCTGCCAGGTCGAGGTGCCGATCTGGCTCTCGCTGGTCTGGAAGTACTGGTTGCCGTCGAGGTAGAAGGTGATCGTCTCGTTGGCGGCGTTGGTGCGGTCCTCGATCATCGTGTAGGTGTGGTAGCCGGTCTGGCAGCCGGAGCAGGCCCGGAGCCCGCTGCCGACGCCGTTGGTCTCGTTACACGGGCCACCGGGGTCGACCCCGCAGTGGACGGTCCCAGCGACCTCGGACAGGGCGTTGACGTCTTCCATGATGTCGATCTCGCCGTTTTCCGGCCACTGGCCGGGGCCGAGCATCCAGAACGCCGGCCAGTAACCGAGGCCGTTGCCCGGGTTGGGCTGCTCGATCGACGCGGTGACTTCGAGTTTTCCGCCGGCCGGGGCGCCGACGTTGGCCGAGCTGGTCTGGATCCGGCCCGAGGTCCAGTTGCTGCCGGAGCCGAGGGCGGTGAGGTCGAGGTCACCGTTCCCGTCCAGGTGCACGTTGCTGGTCGAGTTGGTCATGGTTTCGATCTCGCCGGTGCCGAAGTTCGATCCGGGACCAGTGTCGTAGATCCAGTTGCTGTCCGCCCCGGAGCCGGACGACCCGTTGAAGTCGTCGCTGAACTGGGTGGTCCAGCCGGACGGTGGGGCGGGGACGGCGGCCGGGGCGGCCTTGGCTGCGGTGGCAGCCGGGGCGACCTTGGCCGTGGTGTGGGCCGAGGCGGCGGTCGCGCCAGAGGCGGCTGGGGCGGTCAGCGCGAACACGGGCAGTGCGGCCGCGACCGCGGCCAGCGCGGTACGCCGGGCCAGCCGGAGGTTCCGGCGGGTACGGGTCCGGGCCTGGGCCGGGTGTGCGGCTGCGTTAGCGCCGGGTGCGAAGTGGCTGGTTAGCGGGTCCAGCCCTGCGCGTTCGGTGCTCCTAGGTGGTGGTCCGTCCCCCCGAATTTCTGGTCGTCTTCCCAACATGGGCGCCCACTTTCTGCGTTTTTAAAAGGAAAGTTTCCTATTGGGCGAGACTGAACGTATCGCCGCGCTCCCGTGTCGTCAATAGATCAGTCGTGGTTATTACAGAGCCTGAATTAACCACGCCTGTAACAAGTTCGTCAGATCTTCGGACAAATCCGCACACACTGCCCACCATCCGTGACGGCTGGGGTGAGTGGGGTCCAAGTGACGGCCGGGTGCTGTGAGGCCGGGGTGATGCTGTGAGGCCGGGGTGGTGCGGCGAGCCGCGCAGCAGGTGGCGCGGCGCGGGTCCGGGTCTCTCGGGGATGAAGGCCCGGCGGTTCAGGTGGTTTCGAGCTGCACGAGACAGAATGGGTGTCCGGCCGGGTCGGCGTAGACCCGGTAGGTTTCGTCGTCGAACACGACAGGTTCCCCGAGCGGGACCGCGCCCAGGGCGCGCACGCGCTGATCGGCGATCTCGAGGTCGTCGACCCGTATGTCCAGGTGAAGCTGCTGCGGTGAACCCTGGTCCGGCCAGCCGGGCGGGCGGTAACCGGCGACCTGCTGGAACACCAGGCGTCGCCGGGTGTCGGAGGCGTCCGCGATGTCGACCGAGTCGGCGAGCTCCTGGACCCGCTCCCAGCCGAGGACGGCTGCCCAGAACCGGGCGGAGAGGTCGGCGTCCGGGCAGTCCACGACGATGTTCATCAGCTGGCCGACAGGGGTCTCCACCCGATGATCGTAACGAAGCTCGGGACGCCAGGAATTCGCATGGGTTGCCGAGCGCCTTCGCGCATCACTTCGGCCCGACGTGTGGGGTAGCCGGGGCCGGGACTGGTTCAGGGCCAACCGCATCGATCGCGCATTGGCAACGGTTCTAGCCTCATCAAAAGCGCGTTCCATGCGGTTCAAACTCCGGCGCGACCGGGGCTCGTGTGGCGCCTGGGGCTGCTGATTTCTGGCCGGTGTCCTGGCGGGGAGGACCGCAGCCGGGAGGTGGCTGAAGAATCACCCCCGCGGGCCCCGGAGGCACACCGATCGCGCATCCGCTGCTGCTCTGACGACACCAATTGCGCAATCGGGCCGGTACCGCCCAGCGCGCCGGAGAAGGTCAGCGGGGCTCCCAGGCACACCGCACCACATGTGCCACCCGCGCGGCGGACTCGTAGGCGGTTCGCTGTGGGCTCAATGCCCCAGCAGCCGGGGAAGCGCCCGGTCGCGAAACACGTTATATCTTGTGCATGGGGAGCAGGTGACGTACATTGCAGATATATCGAGACTGTATCTCAAGATCAACGGGCGGAGGCGCGCGATGACGGCGTTCGGATTCGGGGCAGAAGAGTTCGACGAGGGGCTGTCCGAGGCCGTGGACCGGGCCCGGGGCCTGCTG
>DASXJM010000553.1:0-2205 GCA_036497405.1 Streptosporangiaceae bacterium
GAATTCACCGAGCCGAACTTCGCCAAGAAGTCGGCCACCGGGCTGGGGCCCGCGATCCCGATGAACGCGCACATGCGGCTGGCCAGCCACGAGCACAACGGCGGGACCCGCATCCTGCGCCGCGGCTACTCGTTCACCGACGGCATCGACCCCCAGCGAGGCACGCTGCTGGGCGGCCTGTTCTTCATCGCCTTCATGCAGAACCCGTCCCAGTTCATCAAGCTGCAGAACTCGCTGGCGGCCGACGCCCTGAACGAGTACATCCAGCACACCGGCAGCGCGGTGTTCGCCTGCCCGCCGGGCCTGAAGCAGGGCCAGTCCTGGGGCGACACCCTGTTCGCCTGAGGGGCGGCCGGGAGATCATGGCGGAGTGAACGAGGAGCAAGCCGAGGTCCGGCTGGCCTACGGCGACGACGGCCTCACCGTCCGGTTCCCGGCCCGCCGGACCACCGTGGTCGAGCCATCCTTCCGGCCCGGGGTGGACGACCCCGGCCGTGAGCTGCGGCGGGCCCTGCGGGAACCGGTGGCCGGGCCGCCGCTCCGGGCGCGGGTCAAGCCGGGGCAGACGGTGGCCATCGCCATCTGCGACGCGACCCGGCCGCAGCCGCGGCGGCCGATGATCGAGGCCGTGCTGGACGAGCTGGACGGGATCACCGCCCTGGACGACGTCGTGATCCTGGTGGCCACGGGCACGCACCGGGGCAACACGGCCGACGAGATCCGGGCCATGCTCGGCGACGAGATTCCGGGCCGGGTCCGGGTGGTCAACCACGACGCCCGCGACCGGGACTCGCTGACCTGGTGCGGCCGGTTCGGGGCCGGCGTCCCGGTCTGGCTGAACACCGAGTGGGTCCAGGCCGGCATCCGCATCACCACCGGCTTCGTCGAGCCGCACTTCTTCGCCGGTTTCTCCGGCGGCCCCAAGCTGGCCGCGCCCGGCCTGGCCGCCCTGGACACCGTGCTGGAGCTGCACAACGCCGCCCGCATCGGGCACCCGATGGCCCGGTGGGGCGTGTGCGAGGGGAACCCGGTGCACGACGATGTCCGGGCCATCGCGGCCGGCACGGGAGTGGACTTCTGCTTCGACGTCATCCTCAACCGCGACCAGGCCATCGTGGCGGCGTTCGGCGGAGACCTGCTGGCCACGCACGCGCAGGCCCGAGAGCTGTCCCGGTCGCTGAGCATGCGCCCGGTCCCGGCCCGGTTCGACGTGGTGGTGACCACGAACTCTGGCTACCCGCTGGACCAGAACCTGTACCAGGCGGTCAAGGGCATGTCGGCGGCGGCCCAGGTGGTCAGGCCCGGCGGCGCCATCATCTGCGCGGCCGAGTGCCGGGACGGCTTCCCCGATCACGGCTCCTACCGGTCGGAACTGGCGGCGGCGGACTCCCCCGAAACCCTGCTGGCCAGCATCGAGTCCCGGACCGAGACCATCCCGGACCAGTGGCAGATCCAGGTCCAGGCCGCGATTCAGGCCCGGGCCCGGGTCAGCGTGCACACGTCGTTCCTGAGCGACGCGGACCTCCGCTCGGCCCACTTCCAGCCGGTCGCCGACATCGCCGACGCGGTCGCGGCCCGGCTGGCCGAGGCCGGGCCGGAGGCGCGGGTCTGCGTACTGCCGGAGGGGCCGCAGACGATCCCGTACGTGGCCGCGCCGGCGCGGGCGGGCTAGGCGACGGTGTAGCCGGTCAGCTCACCGATCCAGGCGATGAGGTCCGGCGAGCCGAAGTTGACCGCGTGGCCGCCGTCCCAGTACATGGCCGAGTTGACCGCGTCCCCGAGCTCACTGGTGATGGCGGCCAGGCTGGCCACCACGGTGTGCGCGGTGTTGGTGTCGAGGGTGCCGGTCCGGATCCACCAGTGGCGGGCCCGGGAAGGGTTCTTCCGGCGCAGGTGGTACAGCGGGTTCATCATGGCGATCGTCGCGGGCAGGTCACTGGCCAGCTGAGCGCGGGAGTTGCCGGTGGCGTGCCGCAGGCTGTAGAGGGTGAAGTGCCGCGCGTTGCTGGTCGCGTCGCCGTACACCGTGTTCTCGGTCGCGGACAGATCGAAGGCGTCGAACGCGGGCACGCCCTTGCTGCGGGTGCCGATGTGCTCGAGGAACTTGTCCCAGGTGAACGTGGCCTGGCCGCCCGACCAGGTGATCCAGGTGTTCTTCTCCAGGTAGCTGGCCCGTTCGGCCGCGGTCAGCGTCTGGCTGAGGGC
>DASXJM010000554.1:0-16776 GCA_036497405.1 Streptosporangiaceae bacterium
GGTGCTACTCAGCTCCCGTAGGTAATGACGCCGCGGATGTTCTTGCCGTCCCGCAGGTCCTGGTAGCCCTCGTTCACCTGGTCCAGCGTGTACCGGGTGGTGACCAGCTCGTCCAGCTTGAGCTGGCCCGCGTCGTACAGCCGGAGCAGCTTGACGATGTCGTACTGCGGGTTGGCCGACCCGAACAGCGTGCCCTTGATCGTCTTCTCGAACAGGGTCATGACGCCGCCGGACACGTGCACGGTCAGCTTCTCCGGGTTGGCCAGGCCGGTGATGACCACCGTGCCGCCCTTGCCGATCACGTTGAAGGCGCTGGTCACCACGTCCTCTTCGACGGTGCCCACCGTGATCAGGGCCTGGTCGGCCATCTGGCCCCAGGTCAGCTCGCCCACCTTCTCCGCCGCCTCGGCCGCTGACTCGAACGCGTGGGTGGCCCCGAACTTGAGCGCGGCCTCCCGCTTGAAGGCCAGCGGGTCGACCGCGATCACGTTCTTGGCCCCGGCCGCGGCCGCGCCCTGCACCGCGTTGATGCCGATGCCGCCGATGCCGTAGACCACCGTGGTGTCCCCGGCCCGGACGCCCCCGGCGTAGTTGGCCGTGGCCCACCCGGTCGGCACGCCGCAGCCGACCAGTACCGCGGTCTCCAGCGGCAGCCAGTCGTCCACCTTGACCACCGAGTGCTCGGAGATCGTGGCCCGCTCGGAGAACGTGCCCAGCATGCACATGCCGCCGATGTCCTCGCCGCCGGAATGGAAGCGGAAGCTGCCGTCGGGCAGGTGGCCCTCCAGGATCGTCGCGCCCATGTCGCACAGGTTCTGGCGCCCGGTCGAGCAGTACCGGCAGGTCCCGCAGTTGGGGATGAAGCTGCACACCACGTGGTCGCCGGGCTGGACCTTGGTCACCCCGGGACCGACTTCCTCGATGATGCCGGCTCCTTCGTGCCCGCCCACGATCGGGAACCGGGGCACCAGGTCCCCGTCGATCAGGTGCAGGTCCGAGTGGCACAGCCCGGCGGCGACGAACCGGATCAGGACCTCGTTCTCCTTGGGCCCGTCCAGGTCCAGCTCGATGACTTCAAACGGCTTGTGCGCGTCCCGCAGGACGGCGGCTCTGGTCTTCATCGCTTCCTCCTTGAAGCACCGGACGGCATCGCCGGCAGAACAGGATTCGGTCTACAGCTTCGGACGGACCGACCCCCGCTGTCCAGTGCCGATCAGAGGTGCCGCAACTCCGCCTGCGCGAACAGCCGCAGAATTGACCAGCTGTAGTAGGGGCTGAACGACTGCCAGGCGAAGTCGCCACCCTGCTCGTAGCCGCCGATCTCACCGACCACGGTCCCGGTCCCGGTCCTGGGGTTGAAGTGCGTGATCCACGGCCCGCCGCTGGTGCCGTCCTGGTAGTTGTTGCAGTAGAACTCGATCTGCGTCGGCTCGAACTTCAGGCTTCGCGTCGCGCACTTGATCGGCTGGTTGTCGGTGTTGTTGTACCCGATCGGCGTGATCGCCTGCGCGTACGGCGTGTTGATCCCCAGCCGCAGCCCGCCGGTGACCAGCTGGATCGGCTTGTGTACCCCGGCCGGCGGGGTCACGGCCAGGAACGCGAAGTCCAGGTCCGGGTTCTCGGACTGCTTCCAGCCCGCGGCCACCGTGATCGTCTTGACCGGCCAGGCCCCGTACGGGCTCACGCCCTGGTGCCACTGGGGCACGTACACCACGTTGGTGGCGGGGCCGCTGCTCCCGTACACGCAGTGCGCCGCGGTCAGCAGCAGGTCCAAGGTGGCGCTGTCGACCACGCTGGCCGTGCAGAAGTGCGCTTGCGTCCCGGTGGTGAAGAACAACGCCCCCACCGTCGGCACCCCGTTGAAGTGCACCGAATCCGGCGTCCCCGGCGGGGGAGTGGGGTCCGCCTGCGGGGCGGCCGCCCCCGCGGCCCCCGCACCGATCCCGGTCGCGCTGTTCATCCGCGCCTGGGTCCAGAACCCGCCCGCCGCCGCCTGCGCCCCCGCCGTCACCGAACGCGCCGCGGCCCGGGTGTCCGGCCCCGCCGCCGCCCCGGCCGAGGTCGCGGCCCCGGCCGTCCCGCCCGCCGCGGCCAGCCCGCCCGCCACGGTGAGCGCCGCCACCCCGGCCGCGAAAACTCGCCCGCACCGGGTCGCTATCGCCATTCGCGTCACTTTCGTCACAAACAGAACACTGTGAGGCCGGGCGCCCGCTGTCAATAGCCCCCATCACCGCTACCCCCCGGTAGCAATCACTATTACCGACGAGTAACATAGAGCTGTAGCCAGTTACCGCCAGGGAGGCAGAGGTGCCCCGTACCGCACGCGACGTGGTCTTCGTGGACGGCGTCCGGACCCCATTCGGCAAGGCCGGCCCCAAGGGCCTGTACGCGGGGACCCGCGCCGACGACATGATCGTCCGGGTCATCCGCGAACTGCTGCGCCGCAATCCCGGCGTGCCGCCCGAGCGCATCGGTGACGTGGCCATCGCCGCCACCACCCAGATCGGTGACCAGGGCCTGACCATCGGCCGGTCCGCCGCCGTGCTGGCCGGGCTGCCGCGCTCGGTGCCGGGCTACGCCATCGACCGGATGTGCGCGGGCGCGCTGACCGCCGCCACCACCACGGCCGGCAGCATCGCGTTCGGCGCCACCGACCTGGCCATCGCGGGCGGCGTCGAACACATGGGGCATCACCCGATGGGGGAGGGCGTCGACCCCAACCCCCGCTTCGTCAGCGAGAAGCTGGTCGACACCTCGGCCCTGGTCATGGGGTCCACCGCCGAGAACCTGCACGACCGGTTCCCGGCCCTGACCAAGGAACGCGCCGACGCCTACGCCCTGGCCAGCCAGCGCAAGGTGGCCGCGGCCTACGCCGGCGGCAAGATCCAGCCCGACCTGGTCACCATGGCCGTCCGCAGCGCCGAGCGGGGCTGGGGCCTGGCCACCGTGGACGAGCCGCCCCGCCCGGAGACCACCCTGGACGGGCTGGCCGGGCTGAAGACCTCGTTCCGCCCGCACGGTCACGTCACCGCGGGCAACTCGGCGGGCCTGAACGACGGCGCCACCGGCTGCATCCTGGCCGCCGAGGACGTCGCCGCCGAACTGGGCCTGCCGGCCCGGATGCGCCTGGTCGACTTCAGCTTCGCCGGGGTCGAGCCCGAGGTCATGGGCATCGGCCCGATCCCGGCCACCGAGACCCTGCTGGCCCGCAACTCGCTGACCATCGACGACATCGGCCTGATCGAGATCAATGAGGCGTTCGCGGTCCAGGTGCTGTCGTTCCTCGACCACTTCAAGCTGGCCGACGACGACCCGCGGGTGAACCCGTGGGGCGGCGCCATCGCGCTCGGCCATCCGCTGGCCTCGTCCGGGGTCCGGCTCATGATGCAGCTGGCCCGCGAGTTCGCCGAGCACCCCGAGGTCCGCTTCGGCCTGACCGCCATGTGCATCGGCATGGGCATGGGGGCCAGCGTTCTCTGGGAGAACCCGGCCCACGAGAACACCAACTTCGAGGGGACCAAGTGAGCCACACCCTGCCCGCCGACCCCAAGCAGCTCCGGGCCCAGTTCCCCGACGAGGTCGTCACCCACGCCTACGTCCGCGACGTCGAACTGCCCGGCGGCGCGGGCACGCTCGCGCTGATCACCCTGGACAACGGGTTCGACCACACCAAGCCGAGCACCTTCGGCCCGGCCGGGCTGCTCGAGCTGAACGACGTCCTCGACCAGGTCGCCCGCCGCACCGACCTGGCCGCGGTCGGCGTGACCGGCAAGCCGTTCATCTTCGCGGTCGGCGCCGACCTCAAGGGCGTCGCGGTCATCCACGACCACGACCACGCCAAGATCATCGGCCAGCTCGGCCACGCGGTGTTCCGCCGCCTCGGTGAGCTGGACATCCCGTCGTTCGCGTTCGTCAACGGCGCGGCCATGGGCGGCGGGGTCGAGATCGCCCTGCACTGCACCTACCGGACCATCTCGGCCGGCGTGCCCGCGGTGGCCCTGCCCGAGTGCTTCCTCGGCCTGGTCCCCGGCTGGGGCGGCACCTACCTGCTGCCCCGGCTGATCGGCCCGGCCCAGGCCAGCAAGGTCATCATCGAAAACGCGCTCAGCCAGAACAAGATGCTGCGCGGTAAGCAGGCCTTCGAGCTGGGCCTGGCCGACGCGATGTTCGAGCCCGCCGACTTCCTGGAGGAGTCGCTGCGCTGGGCTGGCCAGGTGCTCAGCGGAGAGGTCACGGTCGAACGGGCCCCGATCCCCGAGCAGACTCAGGAAGAGTGGGACACCGCCATCGCCGCCGCCCGGTTCTTCACCGACGGCAAGCTGCACGGTGCCGCCCCTGCCCCTTACCGGGCCCTGGACCTGATGGCCGCCGCCCGGGACCGGACCCGGGACGAAGCCTTCGCCGCCGAGGACCAGACCCTGGCCGACCTGACCATGAGCGATGAGCTCCGGTCCGGCCTGTACGCCTTCGACCTGACCCAGAAGCGGGCCCGCCACCCGGCCGGCGCCCCCGACAAGGCGCTGGCCCGGCCGGTGACCAAGGTCGGGGTGGTCGGCGCCGGGCTGATGGCGGCCCAGATCGGGCTGCTGTTCGCCCGCCAGCTCGAGGTGCCGGTGGTCCTGACCGACCTGGACCAGGATCGGGTCGACGCCGGCGTCGGCTACGTGCACGGCGAGATCGACAAGCTGCTGGCCCGGCACCGGGTCAGCCCCGACCAGGCGACCCGGCTCAAGGGCCTGGTCACCGGCTCGCTGTCCAAGACCGCGTTCGCCGACGCCGACTTCGTGATCGAAGCCGTCTTCGAGGAGCTGTCGGTCAAGCAGAAGGTGTTCGCCGAGGTCGAAGCCGTGGTCCGGCCGGACTGCGTGCTGGCCACCAACACCTCGTCGCTGTCGGTGTCGGCCATGGCCACCGAGCTGGCCCATCCCGAGCGCGTGGTCGGGTTCCACTTCTTCAACCCGGTCGCGTTGCTGCCGCTGGTCGAGATCGTTCGCGGCCAGGCCACCGACGACCCCACCCTGGCCACCGCGTTCGCGGTCGGCAAGCAGCTGAAGAAGTCCTGCGTGCTGGTCAAGGACGCGCCCGCCTTCGTGGTCAACCGGCTGCTGACCCGGTTCCTGGGCGAGATCACCAACGCTGTCGACGAGGGCACCCCGGTCGAGGTGGCCGAGCACGCGCCCGATTCGCTGGGCCTGCCCATGACCCCGTTCCTGCTGCTCCAGCTGGTCGGACCGGCCATCGCCCTGCACGTGGCCGAGACCCTGCACGAGGCGTTCCCGGACCGGTACCACGTCTCGCCCAAGCTGCGGACGCTGGTCGAGTCCGGCCACACCAGCCTCTACCGTCCGGACTTCAGCCTGGATCCGGAGGTGCTGGCCGCGCTGGCCGGCGGTGACCACCCGTCCACCGCCGACGAGGTCCGCCAGCGGGCGCTGGAAGGCCTGGCCGACGAGATCCGGCGCATGCTCGACGAAGGCGTGGTCGCGGCGCCCGAGGACATCGATCTGTGCATGATCATGGGCGCGGGCTGGCCGTTCCACCTGGGCGGCATCACGCCCTACCTGGACCGGACCGGCGTCGCCGAGAAGGTCACGGGCGCGCGGTTCCGCGCCACGTGACCTCCGTGGTGACGGTGTGACCGCTGGCCTGGCCAGCCCGGTCCGTCAGCTCAGTCCTCCGGGGGCGCCGGGTTGTCCGGGCGGGTGTGACCCCCGCCCGGGCCGCCGTCGGCGGGCGGAGTGTCGGCCCGGGTCGCGTTGCCCCACGGGTCGCTGACCGGAGCCTGCGTCTCGGGATCCGGCCCTGGCTCGGGCCCGGACGCCGGTCCCGGCGTGTCCGGCCGCGGTGATCCGTAGCTGGGCGGCGGCGGGTTGTTCGACCCGGCCGGCGTCGCGTCGTAACCGGGCACGTCGCCGTACCCCCCGCCCGGCTGAGGCGGCTGGTTGCCGTACCCGCCGGTGGGCCCGGCCCCGTAGCCCGGTCCGGCCCCGTAGCCACCCGGCGGCGGCGCCGGGTAGCCCGGCTCCGGCATGCCCGGCGAGCCGTACCCGGCGGGCGCCCCACCCTGGTGGGCGGCGGTGAGCCGGTACCAGATCAGGCTGACCACGATGGCGATGAACGGCGCCACCAGCGTGCCTGACACCACTCCGGCCAGGCCGCTGCGCAGCCAGCCGGGCAGCGCCGCGAAGATCAGCCCCAGCACGATCTCGAACACCAGGTAGATCAGCCACACCAGCACGTAGGTGCCGAACACGTTCCAGGCGTGCCCGCGCACCGTGCGCCAGCTGGCGCCGAACGATCCCATGGCCGGCGCCCCGCCCAGCACGATACTGGGCACGATCAGTGACCAGAACGTCAGCAGGATCAGGCCCGGCACGATGATCAGGACGAAGCCGATGGCGATCCCGATCGCGGCCAGGATGGCCGCGCCCGCGACCGGCAGGACGAACGGCAGGGCGGCCCGGATGGTCTCGGACAGGTTCAGGTCGACCCGGCCGTCCCGCACGTCCTGCACCGCCTTCACCAGCGCGGCCTGCAGCAGGAACATGAAGAACAGGTTGACGATCGCGGCCGCGATGCCGCCGCCGATACCGGCCAGCGACAGCAGCGCCCCGATGACGGCCGACACCACGTACAAGATGAGTGAGATCAGCAGAAAATGCGCGGCGAACCGGCGATACATCGCCCAGGATTCGCGTAGTACCCCCGTCAATGGGCTCATGCGCTCATGCTAGAAGGCTCAATGAGGCCACACCAGAAGTAATACTGGGCTATTCCGGACGCTACCCGCGCCATTTCGCGGCCCATTCGATTGCAGGACCAGTCAACCGCCCGCCGGCCGCCCGGCCGCTTCCGGATCCGCCGCCGCGTCCCCTCCGTGTCCCAGTCCATGCCGCTTACTTCAGGCGTGGTCCCCGGTCCGGAACGGATGGGCGGACCCGAACCGGAACAGTGGCTCCTCGGGCCAGCCGCCCCCCACCCCGGCCCGCCGGACGGCGGCCCCCACCCCGATCCGCGGGGCCGACGGCGGCGACCCGAACGCCACTTCCTCGAACCCGGCCGCGGTGAACCAGTCCCGGATCCGCGGGGTCAGGTCCGGCGTCCCCCGGTGCCGGGTCCAGAGCACGGTGGCTCCGGGCGTGCACAGCGCGGGCGCCGCGGCCACGGTCCGCCGGATGTCGTCCGGGCTCACGTTGCCGAAGATCCCGCACAGCAGCAGCACGCCGGCGGGCGGCGCGTCGGCGAAGGTGCTCACCTGGCTGGCGTCGCCCTCTCGCACCTCGACCCGGCTCAGGCCCGCCGCCGTGGCCGCCGCCCGGGCCTGCCCGGCCAGGGCCGGGTCGGCCTCGATCAGCAGCGCGGACACGTCGTCGCGCCGCGGGTGCGCCGGGAGCGTCCCGATCACGTCCCGGCCCTGGCCCGCGCACAAGCTCACCAGCTGGACCGGCCCGGCCGGCGCCCGGTCCAGCGCCCGGGCCAGCTCCTGCTGGACCAGCATCAGCCGGGCACTGAGCCCGGACGACGGATCATCGTATTCTTCGTGCCACGCCACCCAGTCCCGCATGGATCCGTCCTGTCCGATGTGCTCAGTCAGCCAGCCCCGCCTCGACCCATCCTGTCCGATGTGCTCAGGAGTTTTTTACATTGCCCGAAGGTCACGGTCTGAGCCCCACCGAACGCCGCGCCGTCGCCGATATCCGGGCCCAATTGGGCCGCCTGGTCCGGCACGACGACGAGTCCGTGGTGAACGAACGCTGGATCCGCCAGCGCTACGACAACTTCTACGCGGCCAGCTACCTGCCCGCCCGGTCGGCGGCGGTGGTCACCGCCTGGCACGAGGCCGGGCACGCGGTGGCCGCGCTGGCCATCGGGGCCCGGTTCCGCTCGGCCAGCATCTACCACGCCACCGACAGCTCCGGCCGGGTGCACGGCATCTCGGTGCCGCGGGACCAGGCCTTCGTGGTTGACGCCGCCGGCCAGCTGGCCGAGCGGCTCCGGGACTGGACCCTGCCCGGAAGCGACCCCGAACTCCGGACCTGGCTGGCCGGATGGAAGTCCGACGGCGGCGACGCCCGCCGGTTCCGGCGCGACCTTCAGGCCAGCTACGGCGCCGATGAGGTGGCGGCCTGGCGGCACAGCGAACGCCTGCTGACCCCGCTGCGGCCGCGGATCCGGCAGGTGGCCCGGGCCCTGCTGGTACACCCGAAACCGCTGCCGTACCCGGTGGTCGCGGCCCTGGCGCAGGACGCGGCCTGACCCCCCGAAAATGTCAGACCCACCCAGGACAATAGAAGAAAGTCACACACTCGTTCGACTGACGCCAGCGAAGGGCGGAGCCGCATGCCAGCGACCACCAGAACCTCGGCCGAGCCACTCATCACCGCGTCGTTCACGATCTCCCCGCGCGGGCCGTTCTCGCTGACCGAGGCGGCCACGTTCGGGTTCGGCCAGCGCGACGGCCGCGGCTGGGACGGGGTCATGCGGCTGGCCTTCTGCCTGGACGGTTACGCCACCCAGGCCGCGGCCGAGGTCCGCCAGGACCACGGGGGCGACGTGCACCTGGCCGTGTTCGCGCCGTCCGGCACCGACCTGGCCGCGGTCCGGGACCAGACCGCGCGGGTGCTGTCGCTCGACCACGACGCCACCGAGTTCGCCCGCCTGGGCGGCCGCGACCCGATCATCGGCCGCCTGCAGGCCGTCGCGCCTGGGCTGCGGCCGCCGCTGTTCCACTCGCCGTACGAGGCCGCGGCCTGGTCGGTGCTCAGTGCCCGCCGCCCGGCCCGGGCCATGATGCACATCCGGGCCCTGCTCAGCGAGGCTCACGGCCGCCCGTTCGACCTGGCCGGACAGCGCCTGGCCGCGTTCCCCACTCCCAGCCAGCTACTCCGGGTGGACTCCTTCCCCGGGGTCGGCCCGGACAAGATCGAGCGCCTGCACGGCGTGGCCCGCGCCGCCCTCGAGGGCCGCCTCGACGTGACCACCCTCAAGGACCTGGGCCCCGACGCCGCCATGACCGAGCTCCAGACCATCAAGGGCATCGGCCCCTTCTACAGCGCCCTCATCGTCATCCGCGGCACCGGCTTCACCGACGTCCTCCCCGTCAACGAGCCCCGCCTCCTCAACCTGGTCGCCTCCCTCTACAACTTCTCCGACATCCCCACCCCCGACCAGTTCCAGGCCCTGGCCGACCCCTGGCGCCCCTTCCGCACCTGGGCCGCCGTCCTCATCCGCGCCGCCGCTGCGCGGCTCTTATCCCCCGGGGGACGACCCCCCGTACCCCCCGCTGCGCTCCGCGCCCCGCCGCGGCGCGGACCGTATTACCGGCCACTCACCGAGCCTTCGGCCCGGATCGCTGGGCCGGTCAGACCGCCTCGCCGTACCCGCTTCCGGCGGTCAGCGACCCCCCGACCCCGGCGACCGCGCCCCCGCTCCCGGCCGGGGCCACCCCAGCGACACCCAGGGCTGGGTTTTGGCTTAGCTTGGTCGGCATGGAGCGGTCCTTCGAGGTGATCTGCGAGATCGAGCCCCCGACCGGGCCCGACCTCAAACATGCCCGCCATCAGATCGGGGTGCTGAGCCCGGTCGCCGACGCCTTCCTGATCCCGGACAACCACCTCGGCCGCGCGACCGTGTCCAGCATCGCGGTCGCCCACGAGGTGCAGGCCATGGGCGGCAACACCATCGCCTGCCTCAACTCCCGGGACCGCAACCTGCTCGGTTTCCGCCGTGACCTGCTTACCGCGGCCGCCTACGGCGTTCGCCAGTTCCTGTTCGTGCACGGCGACAAACCCAGCTCCGGTGGCCGCACCAGCGACCTGACCGTCCGCTCGATGATCGAGGAGGCCCGCGGCTGCGGCTCCGATCCGGTCTTCACCGGCGTCGCCCCGTGGCGGATCGGCGCCGCCGCCTCGCTGCGGCCGCTGCCGCGCTGGAAGCAGACCGCCGACTTTCTGTTCACTCAGGTCAGCTATTCGGTCGAGGCCCAGTTGCGCTGGCGTGACGCCAACCCCGTCGACCTCCCCGTCTACGCCGGCGTCATGGTCCTGGCCAGCGCGGGCATGGCCCGCCGCCTGGCCGCCGCCATCCCCGACATCGACATCCCGGCCCGGCTCATCGACCAGGTCGCCGCCGACCAGACCGCCGGAGTCGACGCCGCCGTGGAGCAGATCCAGCACCTCCGCGACAGCGGCGCCTTCCAGGGCGTCCATCTCGTCCCGGTGTCCCGCTACCGCGAAGTCTCCGCCCGCCTCGAAGCCCGGCCCTGACCGGAGACCCAGCCAGCCGGTCCGGCGGCGTCGCTAGGGTGGGCGGATGACCGAGACCCCCGCGGACGAAGACGTGCGGACCGTCCTCGACTGTGAACTGCGCCTGCTGGCGCCGGACACCAGCCACGCCGACCTCGAGGCCCTGCTGCACCCGGACTTCAGCGAGGTCACCCCGGATGGTCGCCGCTTCGGCCGGTCCGAGCTCATCACCCTGCTGACCAGCACGTCCAGCGGCCGGGACCTGAGCCCGCGGACCGCGGTCGAGCTGGCCGGCGTCCGGCTCTCCAGCTCGACCATGATCGTCACCTACGTCAGCGAGCAGGGGGCCAAGCGTGCCCGCCGGGTCACCATGTGGCTGCGCACCGGGCCCAGCTGGCGGGCCTACTTCCACCAGGCCACCCCGATCCAGCCGCACCCCTGACCAGCGGGCGTCAGCTGACCAGCGGGCGTCAGCGCCTCCGGCCGGTGCTGGCGCAGGCCAGGCAGCGGGTAGCCGTGGGCCGGGCGGCCAGGCGTTCGGGCGCGATCGGCTGGCCGCAGACCTCACAGCGGCCGTAGCCGCCCGCGCTCAGCCGGCCCAGCGCGTCGTCGATCGCGGCCAGGTGTTCCCGGGCCTGCTCCAGCAGCGCGGCCACGTGCTGGCGCTCCCAGGCGATGGTGGCGCCCTCGGGGTCGTGCTCGTCGTCGGCGTTGTCGGTCTGGGACGCGGCCACGATGCTGCCGAAATCCCGTTCCAGCCCGGCCACCTGATCCAGCGTGGCCCGCCGCTCAGCGTCCAGGGCCGCCCGCACCCCCGGCGGCTTCTCCGACGGTTCGTCCGGCGGCCGGCCGGCTCCGGTACCCGTAGTCATTTCTCCTGCTTACCACCGGGTAGTTTGGGTGTGACCTCGTTGTTACCTGGAGGTGGACCATGGCGGCTGATTCCGCAGCAGATCCCTATGGGGACGTGTCCGGCCTGGTCGAGCGGTCGGCCGCGTCGTACGCGGCCAGCGTGCCCGAAGACCCGGCCGACGACGGCTTCTTTGGCCCGCGCAGCGTGACCTGGCGGCTGAGCACCGACCTGTCCGGGGTGATCGGCGGCCTGCGCTCGCTGATGATCCAGGCCCTGCACCCGCTGGCCATGGCCGGCGTGGACCAGCACAGCGACTGGCGGCAGGACCCGGTGGGGCGGCTGGCCGCGACCCAGTCCTACGTCACCACGGTCAGCGTGGGGGACCGGGCCACCGCCGAACGCGTGTCGGCCCGGGTCCGGCGCATCCACGAGCACGTGCGCGGCACCGACCCGATCACCGGCCAGCCCTACGCGGCCGATGACCCCGGGCTGCTGCTGTGGGTGCACGCGGCGCTGGTGGATTCGACGATCGCGACCGTCCGGATGTTCGGGGCCGGCCTGTCCGATCAGGACGCCGACCGCTACGTGGCCGAGATGGTGGCCGCGGCCGAGCTGGTCGGCATTCCGCGGGCCATGGTCCCGGCCAGCGTGGCCGCCCTCCAGGAGTACCTGGCCTCGGTGCGGCCCATCCTGCAGGCCACCCCGGCCGCCCGGGAGTCCATGGCCTACCTGCTCGACCCGCCCGGGCTGGACCCGGACGTGGCCGAGATCTGGCAGGACGTCCGGGAGGGCA
The DNA here is from genome assembly GCA_036497405.1 of Streptosporangiaceae bacterium. Taxonomy (GTDB): domain Bacteria; phylum Actinomycetota; class Actinomycetes; order Streptosporangiales; family Streptosporangiaceae; genus Bog-532. The sequence goes on from DASXJM010000554.1 coordinate 11,891, forward strand.
CGATCGCCTCGCTGCCGGACTGGGCCCGCGACCTGTACGGGTACCAGCTGGACGCCCCGCTGACCGACGAGCGCCGCACCGAGATCCGGCAGGCCCTGGGCGTGCTCGACACCGTGTTCATGGCCGAGCCGGGCGTGCTGGAGGCCCGGCAACGGCTGGCCCTGCGCATGCGCGCCGCCCGCGCCGCCTGATCACCCGCTGACGAGGAGCCCGCAGCTACCGATGAACAAGCACATCAAGGCCGCCCTGGCCGTCGGCGCTTCCGCTGGTCTGGGTGCCGCGGCCGTCATCGCCGTGCGCCGGACCGGCTCGCTGCGGCTGGGCCGCGGCCTGGCCGCGATCCGGCTGGTGGCCCGAGGCGGGGCCCGCTACGCCGGGAACGCGCCGCGGCTGTACATGACCGCGGGGGAGCAGCGGCAGCAGCTCCGCAACGACCTGGCCCTGCAGACTGCCGAGGACGTCGCTTCCACCCTGGGGGCGATGAAGGGCGTCCTGATGAAGATCGGCCAGATGGCCAGCTACGTGGACGACGGCCTGGCCCCCGAGGTCCGCCGCACCCTGGGCCGCCTCCAGGACAGCGTGCCCCCGATGAGCGCCGAACTGGCCGCCGGGGTCATCGCCGAGGAGTTCGGACAGCCGCCCGAGCAGGTCTTCGAGCGCTGGGACCCCGAGCCGATCGCGGCCGCCTCGATCGGGCAGGTGCACCGGGCCATCACCCACGACGGCCGGGCCGTCGCGGTCAAGGTCCAGTACCCCGGCATCGCCGAGACCATCGCGGCTGACCTGCGCAACGTGTCGCTGCTGCGCCGGATGCTGAAGATCACCGCGCCCGGGCAGGACGTGGACGCGCTCCTGGGCGAGCTGCGGGACCGGGTCGCCGAGGAGCTCGACTACCGGCGCGAGGCCGAGAACCAGCGCCGGTTCGCCGAGTACTACGACGGCCACCCCACCATCCACGTGCCCAGGATCGTGCCCGAGCTGTCCACCCAGCGGGTGGTCACCAGCGACCTGGCCACCGGCGCGCGCTTCGCCGAGCTGGCCACCTGGTCCCAGCACGAACGGGACCTGGCCGGGGAGACCATTTACCGCTACGTGTTCCGCAGCCTGTACGACATGCGGGTCTTCAACGGTGACCCGCACCCGGGGAATTACCTGTTCCACGGCGACGGCAAGGTCACGTTCCTGGACTACGGGCTGGTCAAGTACTTCAGCCAGGACGAGCTGGCACCGCTCATGGACATGGCCCGCTACCTGTGCGTGGAGGACGACGCCGAGGCGTTCCGGCAGAGCCTGGTCGACGCCGAGTTCCTGCAGCCGGACGCGCCGGTCAGCACCGACCTGGTCGTCGATCACCTGGCCGTGTTCTACGACACCATCCGCAAGCCCGGCCTGCTCGCCATCACCCGGGACTACTCATCGACGGTGGTGCGCCGGTTCTTCGACGTGCGCAGCCCGCTGGCCCCCTTCATCCAGGTGCCGCGCTCCTACGTGATCCTGCAGCGGATCAACCTCGGAGTGTTCGCCCTGCTCGGGGAGCTGACCGCCACCCGGGACTGGCGGGCCATCGCCGAGGAGATCTGGCCGTTCGTGCAGGCCCCGCCGTCCACCCCGATGGGGGAGGCCGAAGCCGCCTGGTACGCGGCCAAGGCCGAGCGCGCCGCTTAGGACTCCAGCTCCCGGGTCATGGCCAGTTCCATCAGCGACGGGTCGGACGGCAGCGGCCCCCGCTCCCCGGTCGCGGTGAACCCGCACCCCTCGTACAGCCGCCGGGCCGCCTGGTTGCCCTCGGTCACCCACAGGTGCACCCGGGCCAGCTGACCACGCCGGGCCCGCTCGATGATCGCCTCGACCAGGGCCGAACCCACGTGCCGCCCGCGGGCCTGCGGGCGCACCCACATCGCGACCAGCTCCAGCTGGCCCGGCAGGCGCTGGATCGAGGCCACCATCCCGGCCGGCTGCTCCCCGAACTCGGGCAGGTAGGCCAGGATGCTGCTCCGGGCGTGCTCCTGCCACGTCTGCTCGGGGTAGGCCGCCGCTGTGGCGTGAGTGGTGGCGAACGCGTACGGTGCCTCGCGCAGTGCGTCCAGCCGGATGTCCCGCATCACCCGCCAGTCGTCCGCCTCCACGGTGCGCAGCTCGGTCATGAACCCATGCTGGCCCGAACCCGAGCCGGAGCGCCACCGGCTTTCTGCTGGAATGGAGCCATGTGCACCGCCATCGTCGGCGTCGGCCCGGACGGGACCGTCCTGCTGGCCGGGGTCCGGGACGAGTTCCTCCAGCGCGCCTGGCTGCCCCCGGCGCGCCACTGGCCGGATCGCCCCGCCCTCATCGGCGGGGTGGACCTGCAGGCCAGCGGGACCTGGCTGGCCGTGGACCCGGCCGCCCCCCGGGTGGCCTGCATCCTCAACGGCCGCGGCCACCCGGCCCCGCCCGGCATCCGCCGGTCCCGGGGTGAACTTCCCCTCCGCGCCGCCGCCCGCGAGCCCATCGTGCCCACCGGCTCCGCGAGCACGTCCAGACCCCCGGACCCCATGGACCCTTCCGGCCTGACCCCTTTCGACCCCTTCCTGCTCGTGGTGGCCACCCCGCGCCGGGCCGACCTGCTCAACTGGGACGGCGACCAGTTCACCCGCCGTACCCTCAACCCCGGCCTGCACCTGGTGGTGAACAGCGGGCTGGCCGGTGACCTGCGGCCTGACGCCGGTGAGCACGAGACCGAGCGGATCCACCACTTCCAGGCCCGGCTGGCCGCGGTCCCGTTCCCGCAGCCCAAGCCCGGGGCCACCGTCGACGCCGCCTGGGCCCCCTGGCTGCCGCTGCTCAACGGCGACGGGCTCCGTCCCGGCGACCCGCGGGCGCTGATCGTCCGGCGCGACCTGGGCGACGGCCGGATCTGGGGCACCACCTCGATCTCGCTGATCGCCCTGACCCCGGACGGGCTCCGCTACGACTTCACCGGCACCCCCGGCGACCCGGCCGCCTGGTACCCGGTACCGCTCGGATAGGGTCCCGCGCATGATCTGGCATCTGCTGCCGCTGCCCGACTGGCAGTTGGCCGGGGACGGGCCGTACGTGCCGGGCACCGAGCACGCCGGGTCCCCGGACGCCGCGCCGTTCGTGCACGCCTCGCCGGACGAAGCCACCACCCTGGCCGTGGCCAACGACCGGTTCACCGCCTCGGCCCTGCCGCTGGTCGCGCTGACCCTGGACGAGTCCCGGCTGTCGGCCCCGGTCCGCTTCGAGGCCGCCGACCCGGCCCCACCGCCCGGGGTGGCCGCGGGCACCTTGTTTCCCCACGTCTACGGCCCGGTCGAACGGTCCGCGGTCACCGGCGTCTGGTTCGCCCGGCGCGCCCCGGCCGGCCGGTTCACCGCGCTCGACCCCCGCCCGGCCACCGCCGAGGCGCTCGGCCTGGTGCCGCACCCCGAGGGCGGCTGGTACCGGCAGACCTGGGCGGCCGGCCCGTCCTACCAGCCGGACGGCTACCCGGGATCGCGGCCGGCCGCCACCGCGATCTACTTCCTGCTCACCCCGGGCGCCGAATCGGCCTGGCACACCGTCCGCTCGGACGAGGTCTGGCTGTGGCACGCGGGCGGCCCGCTCACCCTGCGGCTGGGTGGCCCCGGGACCGAACCGCTGGCTGACCCGGCCACGGTCACCCTGGGCCCGGACCTGGCCGCGGGGCAGGCCCCGCAGCACATCATCCCCGGCGGCCACTGGCAGTCGGCCCGGCCCGCCGGCGACCAGGAAGTCCTGGTCAGCTGCGTGGTCGCCCCCGGCTTCGACTTCGCCGACTTCCAAACGCTGTGAGCGAGCTACCGCGGTCCGGCGCCGCCCGGGCTGATCACCACTGGTAGGGCAGGAACTTGCCGTTCAGCGTGACCACCACCCGGTCCCCGGCCGGGTCGGGCTGGCGGGCCACGTCCATCCGGAAGTTGATCGCGCTCATGATGCCGTCGCCGAACTCCTCGTGGATCAGCTCCTTGATCGTCGGGCCGTAGACCTGGAGCACCTCGTAGAACCGGTAGATGGTCGGATCGGCCGGCACCGGCGTGTCCAGCGCGCCCCGGTACGGCTCCAGCCGCAGCGCCACCTCGGTGTCCTTGTCCAGCTCGAGCAGGGCCGCCGCGGCCGCCGCCTCCGGCTCGCTCATCGGGTGCTGGCCCAGCAGCGCGGTGGTGGTCCAGGCCACCGGCCGGCCCACCGCCTCGGCGATCTGCGCCCAGGTCAGCCCGAGCTGAACCTTGGCCGCGCGCACCGCGGCCGCCGCCTCCTGCTTGGTCACCATCGGGCCATGGTTGGTCATGGGTGTCCCCTCGCCGTCAGTACCGGATCGCGATCTCCAGGCCATCTTCCCCGGTCTGCGGCGGGTCGGGCAGCACCACCGCCCGCCCGGCCGCGATCCGGCTCGCGGTCCAGGCCACCGCGGCCGCGTCCAGCACGTCGGCCGCGGCCCGCCGCCAGGCCGGATCGTCCGGCACGTCCAGCCCGGCCGCGGCCAGCACCGAACGCCGCAGCGCCTGCCCGGCCGGCCGGTGCTTGGGCTCCGGCAGCGGCGCCCCGGCCAGACCGGCGAACGAAAGCTCCGGGTGTACCTCGTACAGCCGCTGCGGGCCCTGGCCCCGGTACCGCCCCGCTTCCAGCAGCTTGGGCCGCAGACCCCAGGCCTGGATGCTGAACCCCTGCCCGGTCAGCCGCCGGCACTCGGCCAGGGCCGCGTGATAGTCCGGCTGACGCCACACCGCCGCGGGCGGGATGGCGAAGATCGAGCTGCGCCGCGGCCCCAGCCGCCGCCGGGCCTCGGCGTCGGCCAGCCGCCAGCCCCCGGCCAGCAGCCCCAGCGGCATGTCGATCCCGACCACCTGCCCGGCCGCCGTCCCGGCCAG
>DASXJM010000555.1:0-3299 GCA_036497405.1 Streptosporangiaceae bacterium
GGGCTGGCGGTCAGGGCGCTGGTCAGCATGGCCCGCAGCGCCTGCCCCTCCCGGCCCTGGGCCGCGACCACCGCGGTCTGGGCCAGCGTGTCCTGGATGACGGCCTGCCCGGCCGGCGCCCGCTCGCTGCCGTAGCTGTCCAGCAGGTCAGCCGGGGCCGCCGCCCGGGCCACCGCGGCCAGCTTCCAGCCCAGGTTCATGGCGTCCTGCAGGCCCAGGTTGAGACCCTGCCCGCCCATGGGAAAGTGCACATGGGCCGCGTCCCCGGCCAGCACGAGGCGGCCGGACCGGTAGCGGTCGGCCTGGAACGTCGAGCTGCCCACCCGGGTCAGCCAGGTCGGATCGTGCATGCCGAAATCCCGGCCGGCCAGCCGCTCGATGGTGCCCCGGTACTCGTCGAACTCCAGCGGCACGTCCCGCGCCGTGGTCATGGTGGCGTGCTCGATCCCGATCAGCCGGTGCCGGGTCCGGTCCAGGCGCACCCCGTAGAACGAGCCGCCCGCGCTGTGCAGGGTCATGGCCGGCGGCACGTCCGCGTCGGCCAGGTGCACGTCACCGATGACGCAGGTGATCGTGTCCTCGGTGCCCTCGTAGCCGATCCCGGCCGCGTCCCGGACGATGCTGCGCCGCCCGTCACACCCGGCCAGGTACCCGGCCCGGAACTCGCGCGGCCCGTCCGGCCCGGTGGCGGTGACGCGCACCCCGTCGTCGCCGGCCGCCACCGCGGTGACCTCATGGCCGCGCAGGATCTGAACGCCGACCGCGACCGCGTGCTCCTCCAGCAGTTCTTCGGTGCGAACCTGGGGCATGAACAGCACGAACGGGAAGTCCGAGTCGAGCACGGACAGGTCGAGCCGACTGGACAGCATGGCGTAGTGCGTGCTCGGGATCCGCTGCCCCTCGGCCAGCCACCCCCCGGCCAGCCCCCGGGCCGCGAACACTTCCAGCGTCCGCGCGTGCAGCGTAAAAGCGCGCGAATGCTCCGAGCGCTGGTCACGTTTCTCCAGCACAATGACGTTTGCGCCGCCAATGCGCAATTCTGCCGCAAGCCACAGTCCGACTGGTCCCGCCCCGACTACAATGACATCTACTCGCACCACGAGGACCATTCTGGCCTGTAATGCCCGGAATTGACGAAAGTTCCTATAATCCCTTTAAAGGTTCTTTTGGTACCCCTTTTGTTAGACCAATCGGCGGCCCGCCCGCACTCCCCACCCGCCTTAGCGGCCGGGTGCGGTGACGTCCGGCTGCCCCACTCCGTTTCTTCCTGCCTCCGCCGCCTCGCCGCCGGGAGGTCCCCCTGACGCTCGTGCAGCAGTATTCAGCGCGCTGAGCTGGACCATTCTGCGGCCGGTGGCACCAGAGGGGGTGCCACCAGTAGGGGAATGGTCCCCACTCGGAAACGGAAACGGAACCGAACATGTTAAAGCTGAAGCAGTACACGATCGCCGGCGCCGCGGCTCTCACCGTCGCCATCGGCGGTACCGGTCTGGCCGTCGCGGCCAGTTCTCCCGGCGCTCCGCAACCCGCCGGTGACGTGCACGCCTGCGTCAAGTCCGACGGCTCGGTCGACTTCCTCCAGTTCCGGCCGCAGAACTACGGCAAGTGCGCCACCGGCGACGCCGCCTGGACCTGGGCCCGGACGGATGGCACGGCTCCCACGCCTACGACGTTCGGCGTCGGCCAGGTCAAGGTCGACAGCACCATCTGGGCCCAGTACGACGCCGCCGAACTGGGTGCTCCCGGTGGCGACGACACCTCCGGTACCGTCCGCTTCTCCTGCAAGGACGCCACCGACGGCTGCAACGTGTCGCTCTCGGCCTACTCGACCGGGACCGGCTGGACCGTGTACCCGCGGCTTGTCCTCGAGAAGGAGGACAACAGCTCCGGCGCCAAGCTGACCTGTGAGTACGCCGACGGCAGCGACAACAACGGCGCCACCACCAAGCTCACCGGCACGGCCGCGAACATCCCGCTCGGCATCGGCAGCACCTACGACTGCGGGAGCATCGTGCAGACCGGCGCCGCGCCAAGCAGCGTGACCGAGATCAACGTGCCCGGCGCCACCGGCCAGGGGATCCACTACGACGTCTTCACGACGCTGACCTTCATCAAGGCTGCCTCCTAGGCGAGCACCAAGGGTGCCCGCTCCCCGCCGGGAGGGTGGTGGCGGGGAGCGGGCATGACCCCCTTAGAGGGTGATGGTGAGGTGAAGCAGCCCGCCGGCCGTGGTGCTGGCCGGCTGACCCGAACGGTGGTGCGAGCCCGTAAGCTCGCCCCCGCCCGCCTGACGGGCGCATCCGTGCTCGCCCACACTTGAGTGCTGATGCAGCCACCGCGCCCCGTCGCCGAAGCGAACATGGCTGGCCAGTTCGGCCCGGTCGCCGCACCGGTGGTGGCGGCCATGCCGGCTAGCCAGCGTCGCTGGATAGCCGTGCCCGCAAGGCCCGCCGTGGTTGTGGTGGTAGCGGAGCTGGCTGGTCAGGAACCAGTGCCCCGGCCCGTACCAGCACCAGATGTGCTCCCCTTGGTAGCAGTGCATCCGCCACCCGTTGTTGCTGCCGGTCGTGGTGGTCCCGCCCCCAGGGTTGCCCCCAGTTCCAGGGTTCCCGCCGGTACCAGGGTTCCCGCCCGTGCCGGGGTTGCCCCCGGTCCCGGGGTTGCCGCCATGGCCGGGCTGGTGGTGGCGGTGGCAGTACGGCGGGCAGCCGTGGTTCCCGCCGGTCCCGGGGTTGCCCCCCGTGCCGGGGTTGCCGCCGGTTCCAGGGTTGCCTCCGGTGCCGGGGTTGCCGCCGGTTCCAGGGTTCCCGCCGGTCCCCGTCGTGCCACTGCAGTTGGCCAGCACACACCCGGTGACGGTGATCCCGCCCCCGCCGCCAGCCCCATTGCCAGAGCAGGTGGCCAGCACGCACAGCCCGACGCCCACCCCCGTGGACCCCGACCCGCTCGTACCCGTAGTGCCAGTCCCGCAGTCCGCCAGCAGGCAGAGGCCGATCCCGACCCCACCGTTACCGGTCGTCCCGGTCCCGGTCGTGGAGCCGGTCCCGGTGGTGCTGGTCCCGCAGTCGGCCAGCAGGCAGACACCCACACCGAGGCCACCGCTGGTGCCGGTGGTCCCCGTGCCGGTGGTGGTCCCGCAGTCCGAGCTCAGCGCGCAAACGCCGATCCCGATCCCGCCGCTACCGGTCGTCCCGGTGCCAGTGTTCCCGGTTCCGGTGGTGCTGGTGCCGCAGTCGGCCAGCAGGCAGACGCCGACGCCGAGCCCACCGCTGGTGCCGGTGGTGCCGGTGCTGGTGGTG
>DASXJM010000556.1:0-15870 GCA_036497405.1 Streptosporangiaceae bacterium
AACTACCTGCAGGAGTACGGGCTCACCCACCAGCGGTCCGACCTGGCCCACGCCGAGGGCATCTTCCGCTTCGTGGTCAGCGGCTGGGACACCCGGACCACGGTCGCCTGCCCGGGCGGGGTGTTCTGGGAGGACGTGGCCAAATCCTCCCGCAACACCGTCTCCAACGCGCCCAACGCCGAAGTCGGGCTCGAGATCTACCGGGCCACCCACGACCCGTACTACCTGACCTGGGCCAAGCGCATGTACGCCTGGGTCCGCGGCTGCCTGCTGGACGCCAGCAACAACATGTACTACGACAACCTGAACGACACCGGCAGCGTCAGCACCGCGCTGTGGAGCTACAACCAGGGGACGATGATCGGGGCGGGGACCCTGCTGTACCAGGCCACCGGTGACCGCAGCTACCTGCGGCAGGCGGAGCAGACCGCCGCCGCCTCGGTCAGCTACTACAACTCCGGCGGCAACCTGTACCACCAGCCCGACGTGTTCAACGCCATCTTCTTCCGCAACCTGTTCGCGCTGGGCGCCGTCGACCACGACCCGAGCTACGCCCGCATGGCCGCGTCCTACGCCGATACCGCCTGGCTGCAGGACCGCCAGCCGAACGGCCTGTTCAACGACCCCGACGGCAGCGGCGGGGAGTCGGCCGAGAACCAGACCGCGCCGATGGCCGAGATCTACGCCCTGCTGGCCCAGAGCCCGCCGGTGTTCGCCGCCACCGGCACGACCAGCCCCTCGTCGGTGGTGGTCCAGCCGGGCCAGTCGGGTAAGACCACGCTGGCCGTGCAGTCGGTGGTCGCCCGCCCGCAGACGGTGCGGTGGACGGCGACCGCCCCGGCCGGGTTCACGGTCAGCCCGTCGTCGGGGACCTTCCGCCTCCCGGCCGGCGGGGCCGCCCAGACCCCGGTGACGATCACGGGAGGGACGACCGACGGGACCTACCAGGTGACGTTCAAATTCAATAGCGGTTCCGGGCCGGTCCAGCCGGTCTCGACGTCGGTGATCGTGGCCCGGCCGGGCGACCTGGCCCCGTTCTTCAATGACGCCGGCGTCTCCGACGACACCAGCCAGGCGGCCGGCAACTTCGACGGCCTCGGGTACAGCTACTCCGAGCAGGCCCTGACCGCCGCCGGGGTGACCCCGGGGGCCGCCTTCACCAGCGGCGGCGTCCAGTACAACTGGCCCGGCGCGGCCGCGGGCCAGCCCGACAGCCTCATCGCGGCCGGCCAGGTGATCACCGTACCGCCGGTGGCGGGGGCCACCGAGCTGGGGATCCTGGGCTCGGCCAGCAACGGTCCCTCCAGCGGCACGCTGACCATCACCTATACCGACGGCAGCACCCAGTCGGCCACGCTCGGGCTCACCGACTGGACGGCCGGCAGTCCCTCGTTCGGCAACGGAGTCGCGGCCGCGATGCCCTACCGGAACAGCGCCAGCGGCAGCTCCCAGCAGATCGGGACCAAGGTCTTCACCACCAACATCGCCCTGCCGTCCGGCCAGACGGTCGCGTCGGTGACCCTGCCCAGCCGCGCCGACCAGGGTGAGCTGCACGTTTTCGCCCTCGGCACCGATCAGGGACCCCTCACCACCGGCGGCTGACCTCTCGGCTCGGACGGCTGCGCGCTATTCGGGACCCTCCCCCGGTTGAGTCGGGGCGGGGACGGGAATTATGCTCTCTCTTGCAGGCGTTGATGCAAGCGAGGTACCCGATAACCGAACCGGTCGTTCGACGGCGGGTTTACCCTGGGCCAGGGTTACCGGCCCGCCCACCGACGGTTCCGGGCCCTCATGACGCCAACCGAAGCCCGCTGCGTTGATTCTGTTCAGATCCGCAAGTCGGCTCGGGCGTTTGAATATCAGGCCCACGGCTCGGGACGGGCCCTCGCCCCGGCCGCGGGACAGTGCGGCTTGCTGCCGTGGCCAAGGGCCACGGCACCCGGGCCGGCACCAGAGGAGGAGTCTTTGGCTCGATCAGGCCAGCGCCAGAAGAGCGCTCGCCGTACCGCCCCGCGCAAGCAGCAGCAGCGGCGCGTCAGCCATCGCGGTGACGTCGTCTCCGAGCTTGCCCGCAACGCTCGTGAGCTCGAGGCCGCGGCCCAGCGTGACCGCGTGACCCCGGCCGTACGGACGAAGTTCCAGGCCGTCGCCCTGCTGTTGCGGGACGAGCGCGCCCGCGTCCGGGCCGCCGGGAGCGACAACAGCCGCTCCGAGCAGCAGCTCAAGCGGCTGGATGGCATCGCCACCATCCTCGCCACCACCGCCGTCCGGGACTCCGGGCTGATGGCGCTGCTGGCCGAGGATTCCGACGTCCCCGACGCGGCCCGGTCGCTCAAGCGGGAGATGCAGCGCGACCTGGGCATCGAACCCGAGCCGGAAGTGATCAAGCCGAAGGAGACCGCGGCCGTCGCCGCCGCCCCCGAGCGGCAGCAGGTCGTGCCGCAGTCGGTGGTCTCCCGGCAGCTGGCCAACCCGTTCCTGGCCCCCGACTTCTCGGCCGCCCCCCAGCGCCCCTCCGGCCCGCGCCTGCTGGCCAACTGGGAACTGCTGAACCCCCTGCTCGGCTCGTTCGAGCGGGTCGGGGACGGGACCCCGGCCTGCATGACGCTGCCCGACCCGACGGCCCGATTCACCCCCGCCGACCTGCAGCTGATGCCGCACCAGGGCGAGGTGGTGGCGGCAGCCGCGGCCGGTCACCGGACGTTCCTGCTCGCCGACGAGCCGGGCCTGGGCAAAACGGCCCAGGCGCTGCTGGCGGCGGAGGCGGCCAACGCCTACCCGCTGCTGGTCGTGGTGCCGAACGTGGTCAAGACCAACTGGGCCCGGGAAGCGGCCCACTGGACCCCGCAGCGCCCGGCCACCGTGATCCAGGGCGACGGCCAGGCCGCCGACGGCTTCGCCGACATCGTCGTGCTCAACTACGAGATCCTCGACCGCCACATGGGCTGGCTGCGCGACTTCGGTTTCCGGGGCATGGTCGTGGACGAGGCGCACTTCATCAAGAACAAGACCTCGCAGCGTTCCCAGCACGTGCTCGCGCTCTCCGACCGCCTCCGGTCCCGGACCGCCCGGCCCCTGCTGATGGCGCTGACCGGCACCCCGCTCATCAACGACATCGACGACTTCCGGGCCATCTGGCAGTTCCTGGGCTGGATCGACGACAGCAAGCCCCTGGGTGAGCTGGCCGACGCGCTCGAGGAGACCGGCCTGACCCCGGCCGACCGCGGCTTCCACACCGCGGCCCGGCAGACCGTGATCGATCTCGGCATCGTGCGCCGCCGCAAGGTCGACGTGGCCGCCGACATCCCGGCCCGCCGCATCGCCGACCTGCCGGTCGAGCTGGACGGCCGGGCCGGCCGGTCCATCCGGGCCGCCGAACGGGACCTGGTCGGCCGGATGGTGGCTCAGTACCAGAACGCGCTGGCCAATCGCTCCGCCGTGGCCGGCGTCGAGGGCGCTGACGCCCAGGGCGTCGGCGCCGACGGCATCGATCACGACCTGGTCCGCATGGTGGCCCGGTCGGAGCTGAAGGACACCAAGAAGCAGTCCGGCGAGAACGTGTTCACCATGATGCGGCGCATCGGCCAGGCCAAGGCCGAGCTCTCGGCCGACTACGCGATGCAGCTGGCCCGCAGCGTCGGCAAGGTCGTCTTCTTCGCCAAGCACATCGACGTGATGGACGCCGCCGAAGCGGCCTTCACCTCCCACGGGGTCCGCTTCGCCTCGATCCGGGGCGACCAGACCCCCAAGGCCCGGCAGGCCAACATCGACGCCTTCGTGAACGACCCGGACGTGGCGGTCGCGGTGTGCTCGCTGACCGCGGCCGGTGTCGGCCTGAACCTGCAGGTGGCCTCCAACGTCGTGCTGGCCGAGCTGTCCTGGACCAACGCCGAGCAGACCCAGGCCATCGACCGCAGCCACCGCATCGGCCAGTCCCAGCCGGTCACCGCCTGGCGCATCATCGCCGCCCAGACCATCGACACCAGGATCGCCGAGCTGATCGACGGCAAGGCCGGGCTGGCCGCGCGGGCCCTGGACGGTTCCGACCAAGAGGCGTCCTCCTCGGCCGACGTGCAGCTCGACGCGCTGGTCGCGCTGCTGACCGATGCCCTCCGGGAGCGATGATCATAGGCTCGTAGCATGGCCCGGTACTTCGACATCCATCCCGCCAATCCGCAGCGGCGGTCGATCGTTCAGGTCGCCGACATCGTCCGCGCCGGCGGCGTGATCGCCTACCCGACGGACTCCTGCTACGCGCTCGGGTGCCAGTTCGGCGACAAGGACGGCATGGCCCGGATCCGGTCGATCCGCGGGCTCGATGACCGTCACCACCTCACGCTGGTGTGCCAGGACTTCGCCCAGCTGGGCCAGTTCGTGTACGTGCCCAACTCGGTGTTCCGGGCCATCAAGGCGGCCACCCCCGGCAGCTACACGTTCATCCTGCCCGCGACCAAGGAAGTGCCACGCCGGCTCCAGCACCCGGGCAAGAAGACCGTGGGGGTGCGGCTGCCCCGCCACGTCGCGACCCAGGCCCTGCTGGCCGAGCTGGGCGAGCCCCTCGTCTCGAGCACCTTGCTGCTGCCGGACCAGGACGAGCCCATGACCCAGGGCTGGGAGATCGCCGAGGAGCTGGGCCACAGCCTGGAGGCGGTGATCGACTCGGGCGACTGCGGCACCGAGCCGACCACCGTCATCGACTTCTCCCAGCCCGAGCCCGTGATCGTTCGCTACGGGGCCGGTGACACCTCTCGTTTCGAGTGAACCGTCGCCGGTTCACTCGAAACGATCGGCGGGCTACCGGCCCGAGTAGACGGTGAAGAACGCCGTGGCCGTGGCGGTTCCGGCCGCGCTGGCCGTCACCGTCGCGTGGTACCGGCCGGGGTGGACGTAGGTGTGGTGGCCGGCCACCGAGTAGAGGCCGTTGACCGCGGTGGAGGTGGCGGCGGTGCCGGTCAGGGTCGCGGCCGAACTGGTCCCGTCCCCCCAGGCGATGGTGGCCTGGACCGCACTGGCGGCCTGGCCCGGGGCAGCCAGGGTGGCCACGGCCCCGCTGACGCGGCCGCCACTGGCTGCGACCCGGGCCCGCGGGATGAGGTCCAGCCGCCACGGCACCTCGGTGGACGGGTAGAAGTTCTGCCCGGCGGCCTGCCAGCGGCCGCCCTGGGCGGCCAGCCGGACCAGGAAGTCCTGATAGGCCGGGCTGCTGGTGGAGGTGCGGTCCGCCCTGGGCGACCAGGCCACCTCGGCCAGCGCGGGCAGCCGCGGGTAGACCATGTAGTCGGCCTGGCTGAGGTTGACCACGGTCTCGGTCCACAGCGCGCCCTCGACGCCGATGACGTTGCGGTCGGTGACCCCGGTGACGTAGCGGCCCGGATCCCAGTTGTAGAACTGGTCGACGTCGCAGCCCCTGGCGCAGGCCCAGTTCTGCCCGAGGGTGGGCGGCACGTTCCCGGCCTGGCCCGACACGTACTTCTGGTCCAGGTAGGTGTGGTTGGCCGGGGCCATCACGACCTGCATGCCCTTGGCCACGGCCTCGGTGCCGGTGGCGGTGTCCGGGTCTGAGCCGGAGGCCGGGTTCCAGTACTCGGCCACGGCCGGGGTCTTGATGTCGGTGCCCGGGCCGGCCAGGTCGGCCCAGCCCATCACGATCTTGCCCTCAGCCTGGATGATCTTGGCCTCGGTGTTGATGAACTCCGCGTACTGGGACTGGCTCAGCACGTTGGACGGCACCTCGTCGCCGCCCAGGTCGTGGTACGGGCCCGGGGTCAGGGCGTCGATCTGGTGAATGATCGCGCTCATGATGGTCCAGGTGTTCTGGCTGTCCGGGCACAGCGCGCTGTAACCGACGTCTCCGGTGTAGTCCCACTGGGGCGGGTGGTTGGTGGAGCAGTTGATGTCCTGCGGATCGCCGTTGAGCCGGGGATTCGTGGTGTCGTTGTACTCCGACATGATGATCGCGTTGTTGTGCCCGGGCGAGTCGACCTCCGGGATCAGCGTCATGAAGTGGGCCCGGGCGTCGGCCACCACCGCCCGGTACTGGGCCTGGGTCCAGTAGCCGCCCGGGTCCATGGTCCGCCCGCCGGTGCCGACCGAGCCCTGGCCGCCGATCGTGGTCAGGTTGGGGAATCCGTTGATGACGATGCGGAAGCCCTGGTCGTCGCTCAGATGCAGGTGGAAAATGTTGATTTTGTACGCCGCCGCCTGCGCGATGTACTGCTCGGCGGCGGCCGGCGACTCGTAGTGGCGGGCGATGTCGAGCATGACGCCCCGGTAGGTGTAGCGCGGGTGATCCACGATCTGGACGGCGGCCATGGTCCACGGCCCGGGCCGGACCGAGGGGCTGCTGATCCACACCGGCAGCAACTGGCGGATGGTCTGGATGCCGTTGTAGAGACCGTGCGCGGTGACCGCCGTGAGCGTGACCCCGTGGGTGCTCACGTTCAGCCGGTAGCCCTCATGGTCGGGGTCGCCGGGAACGGTGGCCGAGCGGCTGAGCCGGATGGTGATGGCGCCCGGCCCGGCCGCGCCGGACACCACCGGCAGCCGGAAACCGGTCGCGGGCCGCAGATAACCGGCCAGATCCTGCGCCACCGCTGCCGCGCCGGAGCCGCCCGCGGCCACGATCCGGGTCCCGGCCGTGAGCCCGAACCGGCCCGGGCCGATCGTCATCGAGACCGGCTTGGGCACGATCTGCGGAACCGCCGCGGCGCCACCCGCCGGAGCCGAAGTCGGAGCGGTGGCGGGAGCCGACGTCGCCCCCAGCGCGGACCCGGTGCCCGCCCCGGTGAGGGTCAGCCCCAAGGCCAGCGCGAGGCCGGATATAGAGGCGATGCGGTATCGGCGGCGGGCCTTCACTCGTGTCTTCACGGTTCGTAGCTCCACGCAAAAGTGATCATCCACGGCTGAGTATTCCTGCATATTCGCTCAGATGTGAACGCCCGTCAATGCGCGTGAGCTGGAGTCAGGGGTACAGGTGGTAAAAACGCCCCTGATCGTGGCCGACCGGCCGGATGCCGACCCGGCGGGGGTCAGCTACTCCGGGAGCGGACGGGCATCGTGGCCGGTCGCGGCGGTAT
Organism: Streptosporangiaceae bacterium; assembly: GCA_036497405.1. Lineage (GTDB taxonomy): Bacteria > Actinomycetota > Actinomycetes > Streptosporangiales > Streptosporangiaceae > Bog-532. Next base: position 7,077 of record DASXJM010000556.1, read on the forward strand.
CGGCCTCGACCCCGAACGTGATCGTGATCTCGCGGCCATTGCACACGCTGACCACCGGCCGTCCCAGCTGCTGGCCGGCCCGGCGGGCGACGCGCTGGAACAGGTCCACCATCTCGGGTCGGTCGACGCTGGTCCGGAACCGGCCCTGGGTCGTCAGCAGCTCGGTCACGTAGGGCACGAAGGTCATTTCGGCCCGGCCCTTCTCCTCGTCGCTGAGCGGAGCCGGCTCGTACGGCGCCTGCGGGCCCGGAGGCGGCTCGTACGGCGCCTGCGCGCCCGGGAACTGGGTCATGGCCGCGCAGGATACCGGACATTGGGTCAAAAAACGATACCTTGACGGTTAATAATTAGTACTTTACTGTCAACAATGAACGCTCCGATTCGGAGCAATGAAAGCTCTTACCAAGAGCGACCCCAATCGGCGGCAGCGCCGATTGCGGGAAGGGAGACGATGGAGTGACCCTCACGAGGCCGCGCCACTAAGGTCGGCGGCCAACCGATCAACTGGAAGCATCCGTCACGGGCCTTCGCCCGCTTCCAGTTCTCACTGCCTCTGAGTGAGGCAGTACCCGACAAGCTCACTGCGGGCCTGGGCATTTTCGAGCGTGGTGTTCGGCGATTCCCTGCGCCCGGTAACTGGGTCTCTTCCGCGATGCCACCAGCATCCGGAAAAGGTCGAACGCGCCACCGAAGAGTCGAACGCGTGCCAATCGAGAATGGAGCCCTTCTGTGCTCATGAGGGAGGTAATGCCGAATGGTCAGCGGAACCCAGGGCGACGTCGGACACATTGGCAGTGAGCGATCGAACGCCTACAGCAGCGCCTCGATCGCGGCACGGCAGCGCCGACGGAAGATGTCACGAACGCTGAAAGGCTGGGCCTTTCTGTTGCCCACGTTCGTGTTCATCGGGGCCTTTGCCTACTGGCCGGCCGTTCGGGCTCTGGAGGGCGCGTTCACGTCCTGGGACGGCGTATCCCCTCCGACCTGGGTCGGCCTCGGCAACTTCCGCCAGCTCTGGCACGACACCGTCTTTCTCGACTCGTTCCTGCACCTGCTCTGGTGGTCGATCATCGGCATTCCGCTCGGGATGGTGGCCAGCTTCCTGGTCGCCCTGCTGATCTACCGGCTCGGCAGCAACCGGGCCCAGTACTGGTTCCGGCTGGCCTTCGCGCTGACGTTGTGCCTGCCCGGGATCGTGGGCATCCTCACCTGGTCCAATTTTTACGAGATCGACGGGCTGATCAACACCATCCTCAACGGGATCGGGCTGCACAGCCTCGCGACCGCCTGGCTGTCCAATCCCAAGACCGCGCTGGGCGCCCTGATATTCATGGGCTTTCCCTGGGTGCAGGCCTTCGCCATGCTGGTCTTCTACGCGGGTTTGCAGCAAATTCCGCGTGACATTCTCGATGCCGCCGCCGTGGACGGTATCGGCTCGCTACGGCGGGTCTGGCACATAGAGATTCCGCTCATCAAGGGCCAGCTGAAGGTCATTCTCGTGCTGTCGATCATCGGCATCACGCAGAACCTGCTGCCGCCCCTGCTGCTGACCCAGGGTGGCCCGGGCAACGCCACCTGGACCCCGGTGCTCTACATGTACGAGCAGGCCTTTCAGTACGACACCATCGGCTACGCCCTGGCCATCGCCTTCATTCTCTTCGTCGTGTCGCTGGTGCTGGCCATTCTCACCATGAGGTTTCTCCGGACCGACGCCGAAAAACGCAGGAGGGTGGCATGAACAGCAGCAGGCGCGTTCGCAAGCTGGGCCGGATCCCGCACTACACATTCCTGGCCGTCATCGGGATCTTGTCGCTGTTCCCCATCTACTTCATGGCCGTCACCGGCCTGAAGAATGGCGTTCAGCTGCAGAAGAACCCGTTCAACATCGCCATCGCGCACCCGTTCGGGAACTTCTACGCCACGGCCTGGAGCTATCTGGCCCATCCGTTCATCCACACGGCCATCATCATCGTGCCCAGCATCGTCGGCATCCTCGCCCTCGGCATGCTGAGCGCCTATGCGTTCGCCCGGATGGAGTTCTTCGGCAGCACATTCCTGTTCTACGCCATCTTCGGGCTGCTGCTGATCCCCGGGTTCCTGACCCTCATTCCGCTGTTTCTGGAAGTGCGCGGGATGGGCCTGGTCAACAACCCCCTCGGCCTCATTCTCCCCTACATCGCGGGCGGTCAGGCGTTCGCCATCTTCGTATTCCGCTCGGCCATCTCCGATATTCCCGAAGAACTCTTCGAGGCGGCCCGCATCGATGGGGCCAGCCACCTGCGGATGCTCTGGAGCATCACGCTGGTGTTCTGCCGTCCCATCATGGTCGCGGTCGGTCTGCTGAACATCACCACGTTCTGGGGCGACTACGTCTTTCCCAGCCTGGTCCTGAACACTGGCCAGTCCACCGCGGCCATGGCGATCGGCAATTTCCAGCCGCCGCCCTCGGTGTCCAGCATCAACGTGACCAACATGCAGTTCGCGGCCTACACGATCGTGTCCGTGCCGCTCATTCTGCTGTTCATCATCTTCCTCCGCTACTTCATCTCGGGCATGGCCAGCGGCGCCGTGAAGATGTGATTCTCCGCGCCGCACCAATTCGTCAGCACAAAGACATTCGGTAAAGGGAGAGCGCCCATGTGGAAAAGACCAAGCAGGCTGGCGGGTACGCGGGCCGCGAAGTTCCGGCGTTCGGTGGTGGGCCTGTCGACGCTCGGCATCGCCGGTATCACCCTGGCCGCCTGCACCGGCGGCGGTGGCGGGGGATCGATCAACAACAACGCCGAGGCCGGCAAGCAGTCCAGTAGCGGTCTGCCCAAGCTGGACTTCAAGGGCACCATCGTCATGGCCGCGGGCGGGTACACGCCGCCGCTGAAGGGCGTCAAGATCGCCCCCGGCACCGTGGCCGACCCGGCCATGCAGCAGGCGGCCAACGCCTTCACCAAGCTGTACCCCGGCGTCCACATCAAGTTCGTGCCGTCCACGGCCGAGATCGGGACCCCGCAGTGGTACATCACCCAGGCCGCGGCCGGGACCCTGCCCGACGTGTCGATGGTGCCGGGTTACTACGTCAACATCACCCTGCCCACCGGCATCTACGAGGACCTGCTCCCCACCTTCAACAAGCCGAACCCGTTCATCCCCGGCAACAAAAAGTGGATCGACACGATGAACACGGCGGCCCTGCACATCGACGAGGTGCCGGGCAACACTCCCGGCAGCAGCGGCATCTTCGTGGTCAACGGCGACTGGGGCGGTATCGGCTTCTACTACAACAAGAAGCTGTTCGCCGAGGCCGGCATCTCCTCCCCGCCCACCTCGTGGAACCAGCTGGTCTCCGACTCCCAGCAGCTGACCTCGAAGCTGAAGAGCAAGGGCGTCTACGCGGGCGCGTCGTTCTCGCCGGTGATCTACAACTGGTTCGCGCACTACTTCCAGGCCAACTTCCTGGGCCTGCAGAAGATGCAGACGATCAACAGCATCCCGGCCACCATGGGCCCGGCCGCCCAGCCGTACTTCTACAAGAACAACGGCAGCTGGCTGAACCCGGCCAAGAACCCGAAGCTCACCGCCTGGTGGCCGCTGGGCAAGCAGCTGACCGACACCTGGGCGCCCAAGGACGTGAAGGTCCCCGAGAACACCGCGCAGACGACCCCCAACGGCGTCTCCCTGTTCCTGGGCCAGCAGGTGGCCTACGCGCTGGTCAGCGGCTACGCGATCCCGAGTGAGGTCGCCGCGCTGCCCAAGTCCCAGCAGTTCCCGGTCGGTTACTTCGAGATCAAGGACTTCAAGGGCTCGTCGCCGTACGCGACCGACCTGTCGGTGTGGCAGGACAACGGTGGCCCCGAGACCGCCTTCCAGTTCGGCATCGCCTCGCCGAAGTCGGACCGCAAGATGACCCAGGCCAAGTACCAGGCGTCGCTGGCCTGGCTGCAGTTCATCACCACCCCGAAGTGGGACACCCAGATCGTCAACGGCGAGAACAACGCGCTGCCGATCATCCAGGGGGCCAAGGCCACTCCGGCCCTGCAGCCGATCCTGGACCAGCTGAACGCCGAGTCCAAGTACTACTACCCGATCGCCCTGTTCGACAGCCTGACCGGACCGGCCTTCAACCAGATCGACGGGTTGTACCTGAGTTACATCAACGGTTACGTACCGCTCAAGAAGGCCATCTCCGAGTACAACAGCGATGCCGACCAGATCATCGCCGCCTACACCAACCAGCACAAACAGCTCATCGATCAGTTCACGACCTACGAGAACAAGAAGCTCGGCATCAAGGGGTAACCGATGAGCCCACAACCGATGAACCCACTGGCCAGTGCGGCCGCCGTGGACGCGGCCGACCACGAACGAATACGGGCCTGGACCGACCAGCTCCTGGACGAGGCCGGGCACCTCCCGGTGAGCTTCCACTACGACGGGGCGCCGGTCCGGGGCATTCCCCCGGAGTGGTCCCCGACGGCCCAGCTCCGGGTGGCCGGCCCGGCCGCGCTGGAGAAGGTGTACGAGGGCCGGGACCCGGACACCGGCCTCGGGCTGCGGGTGGAGGTCCTCCGCTACCAGGACTTCCCGGTCGTGGAGTGGACGGCCTGGCTGACCAACCACTCGGCCGAGCCGACTCCCGTCGTCCAGGACCTGCTGGCCCTCGACGCCGACTTCGCGGGGGAGGGGCCGACCGTCCAGCACAGCAACGGCGACTTCTACAGCGGCGACGGCTACGCCTGGGTGGCCACCCCGCTGGAACGGCGAAAACCGCTCGAGCTGGCCCCCTCGGGGGGCCGGCCCTGTGACCGCGCCTTCCCGTACTTCCGCCTCGCCTTCGCCGGACCCACCGGCGGCGGCGGGCTGACCCTGGCCGTCGGCTGGCCGGGCCAGTGGGCGACCCGGTTCAGCTCCGGGGTGGACGGGGTCACCATCCAGGCCGGCCAGGAGCAGACCAGCCTGCGGCTGCAGCCGGGGGAGACGATCCGGACCCCGCGGATCACCCTCCTGGCCTGGGACGGCGGCCCGGAGCGGGCGGTCAACCTGTGGCGGCGGTGGTACCGCGAGCACGTCCTGCCCCGCCCGGCCGGGGCCCGCCTGGGCCCGCTGCTGTCCGCGGCCGGGACCGGCGAAGGCGAGGAGTTCACCGGCGCCACCGAAGCCAACCAGCTGGAGTTCCAGGGCCGGTTCGCGGCCCAGGGCGTGGAGTTCGACGCCTGGTGGCTGGACGCCGGCTGGTACCCGTGCCAGAACGCCGAGGGCGCCCGGCGCTGGACCATCACCGGCACCTGGAAAGCCGATCCCGAGCGCTTCCCGGACGGCCTGGCTCCGGTCGGCCGGGGCGCGGCCGGGCACGGGGCCCGGTTCCTGCTCTGGTTCGAGCCCGAGCGGGTCGCCCCCGGCACCGAACTGTGGGAGCAGCACCCGGACTGGGTGCTGAAGCGCCCGGGGGCCCCGCACGATGACGAGTCGGCGTCCCCGCCGGCCCGGTCGGGGCTGCTCGACCTGTCCAACGACGAATGCCGGATCTGGCTGACCGACCTGGTCAGCGGCTTGATCACCGAGTACGGCGTCGGCGTCTACCGGCAGGACTTCAACTTCCCGCCGCTGGAGTTCTGGCGCAGCAACGACCCCGACGACCGGCAGGGCGCCACCGAGAACCGGCACGTCCAGGGCTACCTGGCTTTCTGGGACGCCCTGCTCGACCGGCACCCGGGCCTGCTGATCGACTCCTGCGCGTCCGGTGGCCGCCGCAACGACCTGGAGACCATGCGGCGGTCGGTCCCGCTGCACTACACCGACTACGGCTACGGCGAGCACGCCGTCAAGCTGGACTTCCACCGCACCATGTACGAGTGGCTGCTGTACTTCCGGGAGTCCACCCAGTCCTGGGACCTGCCCGAAGCCCAGAACGCCGGTCTCGACGCCGCCGAGAACGACAGCTTCGCCTTCCACTGCGCGCTGGCGCCGATGCTCACGCCGTCCTACGACATCAAGAGCCCGGTCGCCAACCTGGACACCATCCAGCAGATGATCGGCGTCTGGCGGCGGGCCGCCGAGCTGGTCATCGAGGGTGACTACTACCCGCTCAGCCCGGCCGGGCGCAGCGGCGCCGACTGGGTCGCGGGCCAGTTCAACCGCCCGCCCGACCTGGCCGGACGGGGCGTACCGGACGGCTTCATCCAGGCCATCCGGCTCGCGCACTGCGACCAGCCCACCCTCACGGTGGTCCCGCGGGGCCTGCGCCCGGACGCCACCTACCGGCTGGAGGACCCCGAGACCGGCCAGCAGCGGGAGGTGAAGGGAGCGGTACTGGCCCAGGACGGCCTGGTGTTCGACCTGCCCCCGCGCAGCGGACGCATCTGGTTCTACACGGAAGGGAACTGAATGTGCTGACCCAGCGGCTGGTCGAGGGCTGGACGCTCTGCGCGGCCGGACCGGATGAGACCGGAACCGAAACCTGGTCCCAGCGGCGCCCGCCGCAGGCCCAGGCGGCGCCGGTGCCCGGGATCATCCAGCAGGTCCGGCCCGAGCACCACGGCCTGGCCTGGTACTGGTGCGAGTTCACGGTGCCAGCCAGGTCGGGGCCCGAGCGGACCGGCCCCGACCGGCTGCTGCTGTCCTTCGAGGCGGTCGACTACGCCGCCACCGTGTGGGTCAACGGCCACCCGGTGGGCGGTCACGAGGGCGGCGACACCCCGTTCACGCTCGACATCACCGCCGCCGTCCAGGACGGTCCCGGCAACCTGCTCGCGGTGCGGGTGCTCAACCCGGCCGCCGAGCCCATCGACGGCATCGTCCTCAACGAGACCCCGCACGGCAACAAGACCGCCCCCGACACCGACTTCTGGCCGGGCCGCAGCTACAACTTCGGCGGCATCACCGGCGACGTCAATCTGCGGGTGGTGCCCACCCCCCGGATCGGTGAGGTGTTCGTCACCGCCACCCTGGCTACCGGTGAGATCGCGGCCCGTATCCATATCGAAGGTCACGCTGATGGCATGACCACCCGGACCCTGGCGGTGACGGTGGCCGAGGACCAGAGCGGTTTCGTGGCCGCCCGGGCCATCCAGACGGTGCCGGGCGGCCCCGGGACCGAGACCACGGTCCGCCTGACCGTGGGGGACGTCCACCCGTGGGACGTGGACGACCCCTTCCTCTACCGGGTCACCGTCACCCTGTCCGACGGCGGCCCGCCGCGGGACGAGAGCACGGTCCGGACCGGGTTCCGCCAGTTCGACGTGCGCGACGGGTACTTCCACCTCAACGGCAGCCGGATCTACCTGCGCAGCACCCACACCGGCAACCACTATCCGCTCGGGCAGCAGGTCCCGCCCCGGGCCGCCTTCGTCCGCCAGGACCTCATCTACGCCAAGGCGGCCGGCTTCAACATGGTCCGGTTCATCTCCGGCCTCGGCCGCCCCGACCAGCTGGCCTTCTGTGACGAGATCGGGCTGCTGGTCTACGAGGAGCCCGCGTCGGCCTGGCTGCTGGCCGACTCGCCGCAGATGGCCAGCCGCTTCGACCGGTCCGTGCGCGAGATGGTGCTCCGGGACCGGAACCACCCCAGCCTGGTCATCTGGGGCCTGCTCAACGAGACCCACGAGGGCGCCGTGTTCCGGCACGCGGTCGGGGCCCTGGCCACCGTGCGGGACCTGGACCCGACCCGGCTGGTCCTGCTGAGCAGCGGCCGCTGGGACGCGGACCTGTCGATCGGCTCGGTGGCCAACCCGGGCCAGCACCAGTGGCAGCACGAGTGGGGCCAGGAGTCCTCCGCCCAGTCGCGGCCCGCGCCCGGGACGGCCGGGCCGGACCGGTTCGCGCTCGTCCCCGGGGCCGGCGACCTGCACTACTACCCCCGGCTGCCGGAGTCGCCGGAGGTGGCCCGCATCGTGCGCACCCTGGGCAAATCGGGTAAGCCGGTGTTCCTGTCCGAGTACGGCGTCGGCAGCCTGTACGACGCGATCACCGAGGCGGCCGACGCCGCGCAAGCCAGCGCCGGCCGGGGGGTCCCCGGGGTCACGCCCCCGGACCTGGCCTACATCCAGGCCATGGCCGAGCGCTTCCTTCAGGACTGGGCCGCCTACGGCATGGAAGGCGTGTACTGCTTCCCCCAGGACGCCCTACGGGCCAGCCACGCTCACCAGTCCCGGCGCCGGGCCGTGTCGTTCGATCTGATCCGGGCCAACCCGCAGATCGCGGGCTACAACCTGACCGGCATGCTGGATCACGCCCTGACCGGCGAAGGGTCGTGGACGTACTGGCGCCGCTGGAAGCCGGGGGTGGTCGAGGCCCTGGCCGACGGCTGGGCCCCGCTGCGCTGGTGCCTGTTCGTGACCCCGGCCGTGGCCTACCCGGGCGACCCGGTGACGCTGGAGCTCCGGCTGGCCAGCGAGGACGCGCTGGCCCCCGGGAGCTACCCGGTCACGGTGGCCGCGGTCGGCCCGGGCGGCTGGCGCTGGCAGGAGACCACCACCGTCGAAATCCCCGCCACCGGCGCCCCCCTGTCCCTGCCGGTTCTGGAGACCCGGCTCCCGGCCCCCGACCGGACCGGGACCTACCAGTGCGGAGCCTCGATGGGCGCGGCCGCCGCCCCGTCCGCGGGCCGGGGGGGCTTCCAGGTCGTGGCCCGCCCGGCCGTCCCGCCATTGGAGGCCGAGTCGCCCGCCCTGGCCGCCGGGCGGCTGGTCATCGTCGACCATCCCGGCCAGCTCACCGCGGGCGAGGTCGCCGCGATCGGCCAGGCCCTGGCCGACGGGGCCACCGGGCTGGTCTTCTCCCCCTGGGAGCTGATCCCGGCCGGGGC
>DASXJM010000557.1:0-1628 GCA_036497405.1 Streptosporangiaceae bacterium
GTCTTGGACGCGGCCACCTCGCGGGCGCCCTCGCCGGTCAGCGAGGTCAGGATCGTGGCGTACAGCCGGTTCAGCGAGGTGTCGGACAGCTTGAGCAGGGTGTCGTTCTGGCCGATCCACTCCCGGCCCCGGCGCCGCCGCATCAGCTCGAACCCGGGCGGCCCGTCGCCCGCGTTGAACAGCAGGGACAGGTCCCGGCGCTCCCAGGCGCCTTCCAGGTAACCGCGGGCCCCGGCCGAGAACAACTCGAAGGCGTCGGTCACCCCGGCCTGCTTGGCCCGCGCGACGGCCGCGCTGGCCGTGGCCTCCTGGGCCTGCGTGTACTCCTGCCACAGCGCGATGAACAGCTCACTCTTGCCGCCGAAGTGGTGGTAGAGGCTGCCCACGCTGGATCCGGCCCGTTCGACCACGTCGGCGATGCTGGCCTCGGAGAAGCCCTGCTCGGTGAACACCTCACGGGCCGCGTCGAGCAGGGACCGTTGCGTCTCGGCGGTCCGGGCCCACTGCCAGGAGCCCGCGGCGGCCTTGCCGCCCGATCGGGGTGATGTCGCTGCCACGGAATCCGCCTCCTGGCTGTGGCGGCCGCTCCGGCCTGTTCCGGAACGAGATTCTAGGAGTCTAGCCGGATCTGCGGCTATGCCCGCCCTTGACACCGTCAAGTGGCTCCTAGAAGCTAATTCCAGAAGTATATTCCAGTAATTTAGCCCGGCGGCGGGCGCCGGAGAAGGGGCTGGTGAGCTGCTATGGCGCGACTGGACGGCCGGGTGGCCATCGTGACGGGGGCGGGCCGGGGGATCGGCCAGTCGGTGGCCAAGCTGCTGGCCAGTGAGGGCGCATCGGTGGTGGTCAACGACCTGGGCGCCCAGGTCGACGGTTCCGGCACCGACAGCGGACCCGCCAACGAGACCGTCGCCGCCATCAGCGAGGCGGGCGGCAAGGCCGTCATCAACGGCGCCGACATCTCCGACCACGCCGCGGCCGAGAACCTGATCAGGACGGCGATCGAGGAGTTCGGGCGGCTGGACGTGCTGGTCAACGTGGCCGGCATCCTGCGCGACCGGATGGTCTTCAACATGACCGAGCAGGAGTGGGACGACGTCATCCGGGTGCACCTGAGGGGGACGTTCAACACCACCAAGTTCGCGTCCGCGCACTGGCGGTCGCTGCGGGACGAGACCGCGCAGAACCGCATCATCAACTTCACCTCGGTGTCCGGCCTGCACGGCGCGCCCGGCCAGCCCAACTACGCCGCGGCCAAGATGGGCATCGTCGGGCTGACCTATTCGTCGGCCCACTCGCTGGCCAAGTACGGCGTGACCGTGAACGCCATCTCGCCCGGGGCCGCCACCCGCATGACCGACTCGGTGCCGACCGACCGGCGCCGGGCCCGGGCCCAGTCCGACAACGAGCGCTCCCCCGACAACGTCGCCCCCGTCGTCGCCTACCTGGCCTCGGAGCGCTCCGGCTGGATCACCGGCCGGGTCATCCACTCCAGCGGCTACGAGGTCTCCCTCTACAACAACCCCGAGCCCATCATCCGCCTCATCAACTCCGGCCCCTGGGACCCCGACACCCTCGAAGCCCAGGTCGAACGAGCCTTCGGTCCCCTCCTCGGCCGCCAGCCCTAA
>DASXJM010000558.1:0-21461 GCA_036497405.1 Streptosporangiaceae bacterium
GGTGGCCGGCATCAACATCGCGGTGTTCAAGGACTCCAAGAACCAGGCGGCCGCGCTGAAGTTCGTCAAGTTCATGACCAGCCAGTCCGAGTCGACCCTGCTCAACGGCAAGTACGGCTCGATCCCGCCGGTCAAGGCGGCGCTGGCGGCCACTCCGGCGGCCAACCAGGAGCAGACCGTGCTGCGCAACGTGCTCAGCACCAGCGCGGCCGCCCTGCCCCAGGTGCCGAAGGAGGCCCAGTTCGAGACCACGGTCGGCACCGCGGTCAAGAACCTGTTCGCGGACGCGGCGGCGGGTAAGCCGGTCAGCGCCGCGACGGTCAAGGCCCAGCTGTCCAGCGCCCAGCAGCAGATGGCGGGCTAGGCGGCTACGTGACGGTCAGTATTCACCAGGACGCGCCCTCGGCCGGCTCCGACGCCGGCCGGGGGCGCGAGCCCACGCCCCGGGCCCGGTCGACCCGGCTGCTGCAGCGGATCCGCAAGGGCGGCCTGCCGTATCTGTTCCTGCTCCCGGCGCTGATCCTCGAGCTGCTCATCCACTTCGTCCCGATGATCTTCGGGATATTGATCAGCTTCAAGCAGCTGACCCTGTTCTTCATCCGCAACTGGTCCGGCGCCCCCTGGGCGGGCTGGAGCAACTACCACATCGCCGTCGATTTCCACGAGGCGATCGGCAAGGCGTTGCTGCACTCGTTCTGGGTGACCTGCGCCTTCACCGTGCTGGCGGTCGGCCTGTCCTGGCTGTTCGGCACGGTGGCGGCCATCTTGACCCAGGACTCGTTCCGGGGCCGGGCCGCGCTCCGCACCATCTTCCTGACCCCGTTCGCGCTGCCGGTCTACGCCTCGGTGATCGTCTGGGCGTTCATGTTCCAGTACAACAATGGCCTGGTGAACCAGCTGCTGCACAACACGCTCGGCATCACCAGCAAGCCGTCGTTCTGGCTGATCGGGCACAACAGCTTCTTCGCGCTGGTCATCATCTCGATCTGGCGCAACTGGCCGTTCGCGTTCCTGTGCGTGATGGCCGGGCTGCAGGGCATCCCGCACGACCTCTACGAGGCGTCGGCCATCGACGGGGCCGGCGTCTGGCAGCAGATCCGGCGGATCACCATGCCGTCGCTGCGCCCGGTCAACCAGGTGCTGGTGCTGGTGCTGTTCCTGTGGACGTTCAACGACTTCACCACGCCGTTCGTGCTGTTCGGTTCGTCGGCCCCGAACCCCGCTGACGTCATCTCGATCCACATCTACCAGGCCTCGTTCGTCACCTGGAACTTCGGCGAGGGCTCGGCCATGTCCGTGCTCATGCTGCTGTTCCTGCTGGTGGTCACGGCCATCTACCTGATCTTCACGTCCCGGAGGAGGACCAGCAATGGCTAGACGCGGCCTGATGGCGCCGCCGCCGTCCTTCCTGTGGACCCGGCGGATCGTGCTCACGTTGCTGGCCCTGTTCGCGCTGGTGCCGGTGTACGTGATGATCAGCAGCTCGGTGAAGCCGCTGCAGGACGTGACCAGCACCTTCCGCTGGATCCCGGCCCCGATCACGTTCGCCCCGTACCACGACATCTGGTACACGGTGCCGCTGGCCCGGTACTTTCTGAACTCGCTGATCGTGTCGGCGGCGGCGTCGGCGCTGTCGGTGGCGGTGGCGGTGTTCGCCGCCTACGCGGTCAGCCGGTACGGGTTCCGGGGCAAGCGCGTCTTCACCACCGCGGTGCTGTCGACCCAGATGTTCCCCGGGATCTTGTTCGCGCTGCCGCTGTTCCTGATCTTCGTCAGCATCGGGAACGCGACCGGGATCCCGCTGTTCGGATCCCGGGGCGGGCTGATCATCACCTACCTGACGTTCTCACTGCCGTTCGCGATCTGGATGCTGACCGGGTACTTCGAGTCGGTGCCCAAGGCCCTGGACGAGGCGGCCCTGGTTGACGGCTGCGGCCCGGTCCGGGCCCTGTTCCGGGTGGTGATCCCGGCCGCGCTGCCCGGCATCGTCGCGGTCCTGATCTACGCCTTCATGACCGCGTGGGGCGAGGTGCTGTTCGCCTCGGTGATGACCAACAACACCACCCGGACCCTGGCCGTCGGCCTGGCCGACTACTCGACCGAGAACAATGTCTACTGGAACCAGATCATGGCCGCCTCGCTGGTCGTGAGTGTGCCGGTGGTGGCGGGCTTCCTGATCATGCAGCGCTACCTGGTGGCCGGGCTGACGTCCGGCGCCGTCAAGTGAACTGAACTTTCCTGCCAGCAGAAAGGCGGTCGATGAACGACCTCAGCGTGCTCCCCGACGGCTTCACCTGGGGCGTAGCGACCTCGGCCTACCAGATCGAGGGGGCGGTGGCCGAGGACGGCCGGTCTCCCTCGATCTGGGACACCTTCTCCCACACTCCGGGCAAGACCGCCGGCGGGGACACCGGGGATGTCGCCTGCGACAGCTACCACCGCTGGGCCGAGGACCTCGGGCTGATGAAGGAACTCGGCGTCGGCGCCTATCGCTTCTCCATCGCCTGGCCGCGGATCATGCCCGGCGGGGGCGGCCCGGTGAACCCGGCTGGGCTGGACTACTACGACCGGCTGGTCGACGCGTTGCTGGCCGCCGGCGTCACCCCCTACCCCACCCTGTACCACTGGGACCTGCCCCAGGTCCTGCAGGACCGCGGCGGCTGGGCATCCCGGGACACCGCCGGCTGCCTGGCCGAGTACGCCTCGGTGGTGGCGAGCCGTCTGGGCGACCGGGTGAGCAACTGGGTCACGGTCAACGAGCCGCGCTGCGCCGCCTGGATCGGGCACCTGGAAGGCCGGCACGCGCCCGGGCTGGCTGACATCGATGTCGCTGTCCCGGCCTCATTCCATCTGCTGCTCGGTCACGGCCTGGCCGCCCAGGCCGTGCGGGCGGCCGTGCCCGGGGCCCGGGTCGGCCTGGTCAACGTCTTCCACACCTGTGAGCCCGCCAGCGACCGCCCCGAGGATGTTGAGGCCGCGGTCCGGTTCGACGGGCACGTCAACCGGTGGTGGCTGGACCCGATCCACGGCCGGGGATTCCCGGCCGACATGCAGCGGGTATACGGCGTCGACCTCCCGGAACAACCCGGTGACCTGGCCACCATCGCCACGCCGCTGGACTTCCTGGGCGCGAACTACTACTCCCCCGCCGTGATCGCCGACGACCCCGGCGGCCCCGTGCCGTACGCCAGGGATCTGCCGCCGGACGGTGTGCCCCAGACCATGCTGAACTGGGAGATCCGCGCGGCCGGGCTGGAGCAGGTCCTGCTCCGGCTGGCCCGCGAGTACGGGGCCCGCGAGGTCATCGTGACCGAGAACGGCTCGGCCTGGGCCGACAACGTCACGCCGGACGGGCAGGTCCACGACGACGGCCGGGTCCGCTACCTGGAGGAGCACCTGGCCGCGTGCGCCCGGGCGGTCCAGGGCGGGGTCCCGCTGGCCGGGTACTTCGCCTGGTCCCTGCTGGACAACTTCGAGTGGGACTACGGCTACGACGCCCGCTTCGGCCTGGTCCACGTGAACTACGCGACCCAGCGGCGGGTGATGAAAGACAGCGGCCGCCGCTACGCCGACATCATCGCCGCCCATGGCCAGCGAGCCGTGGTGGCCAGCTGACCCGCCCGGTTAAGCGCTTACCGCGCCCCCTTATTATAAGGAATGTGTGAAGGGCGACCAGCGCCTGTCCGCCAGCGGACCCGCGCCTGAGCAAAGGGGGACTCATGCCGGAGCGAAGGCGATGGACCGTCCGTGACCTGCGGCGAGACAACCGATCGGTCCTGCTCTGGTCGCTGTACTTCGACCAGCCGTGCAGCCGTCAGGACCTGTCCGAGGCCACCGGGCTGAGCTCGGCCTCGGTCAGCAACGTGATCCGGGAGCTGATCGCTGAGGGCATCGTGGTCGAGGCCGGCTCGGTCGACTCCGACGGCGGCCGTCCGCGGGTGCTGCTGCGCATCAACCCGGACTTCGGCTACGTGGTCGGCATCGACGTGGGCGAGACCCGGGTCCGGGCCGAGCTGTTCGACCTGACCATGAACGTGCGGGCCAACGCCGACTACCCGCTCGAGCCGCGCGAGCACGGCGTGGACGTGGTGGTCGACCGTATCCTGGCCTGCCTGCGCGACGTGCTGGCCGAGAGCGGCGTGCCGCCGGAGTCCATCCTGGGCGTCGGAGTGGGCGTGCCCGGGGTGGTCGAGCACGGCCCCGAGGTGCTGCTGTACGGCCAGACCTACGGCTGGGACGCGGTACCGCTGGAACGGCTGCTGCGGGCCGGTACCGACCTGCCGCTGTACATCGAGAACGGCGCCAACACCCTGGGCCAGGCCGAGCTGTGGTTCGGCGCGGGCCAGGGGGCCCGGCACGGCGTGGTCGCCCTGATCGGGTCCGGCGTCGGGGCGTCGATCATCGGGCACGGCGCGGCCGAGCGGGCCGGCACGTCCAGCGGCACCGAGTGGGGCCACACCACGATCATGGTCGGCGGCCGGGACTGCCGCTGCGGGTCGCTGGGCTGCCTGGAGGCCTACGTCGGGGCCGAGGCCATCCTGGACCGGTACGCGCAGGCGCGGCACGAAGCCCAGGGCGAGGCCGAGGGCCAGGGCTGGCAGCAGCTGCTGCCGGGCCAGGACGAGGAGACCGCGCTGGCGGCCCTGGCCGACCTGGCCGAGACCTCCCCCGAGGCGGCCAAGGTGCTCGACGACACCGCGCTCTACCTGGGGGCGGGCATCGCCGACCTGATCAACCTGTTCGGCCCGGACCAGATCATCCTGGGCGGCTGGGCCGGGCTCCTGCTCGGTCAGCGGCTGCTGCCCGCCATCCGGTCTTCGGCCCGCGAGCACGCGCTCAGCCACCCGTACGCGGAAACCACGATCAGCGTGGGCCGGATCGGCCCGGACGCGGTCGCGCGCGGCGCAGCCACCCTGCCCATCCAGGCCTTCCTGAACGGGACCGCGGTCCCGGCAGACCGCCGGGGCGACGTGGCCGGCCACGCGGGCTGATTCCGGCTGGATCCCGCCATTCCCGGCGGACCTTTGTGGTGGTTTGGGTAGTGGTGCGTGACCTGGTCGGCCGACACGCGACCCATTTAGTCCAATAATCCCGATGTACCACGCTATATACGGCCGATGCCCTATCGTGATCTGCCGATACGTGGTGAGCGCGGGGCTTCCATGTGTCCTGCAAGGTGGCGCGTTATTTGCCGGAGTTTTTTGCCGGTGCTGCTGCCGGGCGGGGCGGCCACGAATCGTCGAAAAACGGACGACGATACGAGGTGGATATATGGCATCGGGGCGACCTTCGCACCGCAGTCCGAAACAGCCTTACAGCACGCGGAAGCGTTACCTGTGGGCGCTGACCGGGCTGCCGGTGGTGGCCGCGGCCGGGATATACGTGGCCATGGCCCCGGGCGCCACACCCGCGCAGACGCAGGACCACATCACCGTGGCCGGGCCCAGCAAGGCCCACACCAAGCCAGGCTCGGTGACCGAGGTTCAGGCCGCCTCCCAGTGCACGTCGCAGGGGGGCACGACCACGGGTACGGGCAAGAGCGCGGCCTGCTCGGTGGGGGCCATGGGTATCGCCAAGATGCCGGCCCACCACACCTACCGGCCACACCCCAAGCTGTCCGCGACCTCCGCGTCGGCGTCCGCCTCGTCCTCGCCCTCGTCGCCGGGCAGCACGACGCCGTCGTCATCGGCCCCGGCCACCGGGTCCACGGGGACCAGCCCATCCCAGCAGGGCACCCCGGCCGACCAGGTGCTGACCCTGATCAACCAGGCCCGGTCCCAGAGCGGCCTGCCCGCGCTGACGTTCTCCTCCGGGCTGAACACCAGCGCCTCCCAGCACAACCTGCTGATGGCCCAGGGCTGCGGTCTGTCCCACCAGTGCGCGGGTGAGCCCGCGATCGGCGACCGCGAGACCGCGGCCGGCGTGCACTGGACCTCAGCGGGCGAGAACATCGGCGAAGAGGGCCCGATCAGTGACGACACCAGCGACATCGCCCAGGCCGCGGTGGCCCTGACCCAGGACATGCTGAACGAGCAGCCGCCGAACGACGGTCACCGCAAGAACATCCTGTCCTCGTCGTTCACTCACATCGGCATCGCCGTGTACCGCGACAGTTCCGGTACCGTCTGGCTGACCCAGGACTTCTCGAACTAAGCGATCCACCAGTGCCTCATCCCCGGCCTCAGAAGACGCCGGGGATGAGGCGTTTGTGGTGGGCGGCGAAGGTGGCGTAGTCAGCGCCCAGGGACTCACGTAGCTGGTGTTCCTCGACGCGGATGCGGATGGTCAGGCCGGCGCCGGCCAGGACGGCCGCCGCCAGCAGGCTCCAGACGTCGCCACAGGCCAGCGCGTAACCGGCCACCCCCAGGCTCAGGCCGGTGTAGGACGGGTGGCGCACGAACCGGTACGGGCCGGTGGTGACCACGGTGTGCCCGGACTGGATACGGATCGAATACTGGAAGAACCGGCCCAGGGCGATGATGGACCAGGCCCGGATGGCGACGCAGGCCACGATCAGGGTCAGGCCGGTCACCACCGGCCAGATCCGGCCGCCGGGCCAGAGCAGGCCGCCGTGGCGGCCCAGGAGCTGGGCCGCGATCACCGCACCCGCGACGGTGACGTACATCAGCACGTAGGTCGGGTCCCGGGTCAGTGTGAAACCCCGGCCCGCGCGCCGCCACTGCCGGGCGTTCATCGCCGCCTCGAACAGCCACCAGGCCGCGGACACGCCGACCAGAGCACCCTGGGCCGGGCCAGGGGTGAAGACGAGGGGTTGGGTCACCGGCTAATTACAGCACCGCCGGTCGCATCCAGGACGCGACCGGCGGTGCCGACGTGCAAGCTCGTTTAGAGGGGGACGACCTGCTCAGCCTGGGCGCCACGGGCTCCCTGGCCGATCTCGAACTCCACCCTCTGGTTCTCCTGCAGGCTGCGGTAGCCATCGGACTGAATGGCGGAAAAGTGCACGAAGACGTCGGCTCCGCCGTCGTCCGGTGCGATGAAGCCATAGCCCTTGTCAGCGTTGAACCACTTGACGGTTCCTTCTGCCATTCCCTATCTCCACTACAACGATCTTCGGGACCACTTGTGTGTTCCCGGGCTGCTGCGACCGCCCGTCTCGCAGGAGAGCCCTGGGCGCCCGCTGTCAGAATTCGCAGGCACCGTGACCGGACAACGAACTTCGACGACAACCACCGGCTATTTAACACCATGCCGTGCGCCGATGTTGCCGGACGCGGCACGCGCGGCATCCAGGGCCCGCATCACGTCCAGGGTCCCGGCCAGCGGCATGACCGGTGATTCAGTCAGTCCGGCCCGCAGGCACCGGGCCACCTCGGCGGCCTCGTAGGTGAACCCCTCGCCCTGCAGGGTGACCTGCTTGGTGTGCGGCTCGCCGTGGGCGGGGATCAGCGTGTAGCTGTCGGCTCGCCAGAACGGCGCGCCGGTGGCCGACCCCACGGTGATGACGCCACCGCTGCCGATGATCGTGGCCACCTGAGGTGAACTGGCCCACAGGCCGCAGTGGTAGAGCCCGACCGCGCCGCTCGGGTAGCGGGCGATCACCGCGGTGTTGGCGTCCACCCCGGTGGGGGCGGCGATCATCACCGCCTTGACCTCGTCGGGCGCCCCGAGCAGCATCGACCCGAACGACAGCGGGTAGACACCCACATCGAGCAGGGCACCCCCGGCCAGCTCCGGGTTCCACAGCCGGCCTTCGGGGTCGTAGTCGGGCGCGCCGGCCAGATCAGCCTGGACCGCGACGACCCGGCCGACGGCGCCGTTTGCGACCAGGCCGGTCACCTCACGCACGATCGGGTTGAACCGGGTCCACATGGCTTCCATGGCGAACAGCCGCCGGCTGGTGGCCAGCGCGATCAGCCGGGACGTCTCGGCGGCGGTGACCGTGAACGGCTTCTCGACCAGGACCGGGCGGCCCGCCTCCAGGCAGATCCGGGCCCCTTCGTAGTGCTCGGAGTGCGGGGTGGCCACGTAGATCACGTCCAGGCTGTCGTCGGCGGCCAGGGCCGCGTAGGACCCGTAGTAGCTCTCGATGCCGAAGTCGGCGGCGAACTGCTGGGCCCGGCCCGAGGATCGCGAGCCGACCGCGGCCGGAACCTGGTCCTTGAGCAGCAGGAGATCGGCCACGAACTTACGGGCGATGTTGCCCGCGCCCAGGATCCCCCAGCGGATCGGCGGCTGTTCGGTCTCGACTTGTGCCTCAAGCGTCATGTCCTTGAGCGTAACCAGGCCAGCGCGGGTGACCGGGCCCGGGCGGTGACGCTGACGCCCCGGCCGGTTCAGGACCTGGTTCACGGGTAGCCGCCGATCATGGACAAGTCGCTGAGAGCCGTGTTGTTCGATGTGGACGGCACGCTGGCCGATACCAACTACCTGCACGCGGTGTGCTGGTGGGAGGCGTTTTCGCAGTCTGGATTCGACGTCCCGATGGCCAGAATTCACCGGGCCATCGGGATGGGTTCGGGACAGATGCTGGACGCGCTGTTGCCGGAGGACCGGAACCGCGATCAGGACGGGTCCGTGAAGGCCGCGCACAGCGCCCTGTACGCGACGTTCTGGACCCGGGTCCGGCCGCTGCCGGGCGCGCGGGACCTGCTGCGGGCCTGCCGGGAGCGGGGCTGGCGGGTGGTGCTGGCCAGTTCGGCCGACGAGCATGAATTCGCGGCGCTGCGGGCCACGCTGGACGCGGACGACGCCATCGACGACGCGACCTCGTCCGGGGACGTGGAGCAGAGCAAGCCCGCGCCCGACCTGGTCCAGGTGGCGCTGGACAAGGCCGGGGTGCCACCCGAAGCGGCGGTGTTCGTGGGCGACACCGTGTGGGACGTGCAGGCCTGCCGGAAGGCGGGGGTGCCGTGTATCGGGCTGCTGAGCGGTGGCATCGGCCGCGACGAACTGCGCGAAGCCGGGGCGGCCGAGATCTATGACGACCCGGCGGCCCTGCTCCAGACGGTCCGGGATCGGCGGGCCGGCCGGGAGCTGGGCCGCCGGAACGGCGATTGATCCGCTCGCGATACGGTTACGGCGATGAATGAGTCTGTGTCCACGGCGACCGACGACCGTCCGGTGGTGGCGGTGGCCAACCGGCTACCCGTCCAGCACGGCGACGACGGCTGGGAGCTGTCCCCGGGAGGCCTGGTCACCGCGCTGCGGCCGGTGATGTCGACCCACTCCGGCGCCTGGGTCGGCTGGGACGGCGGCACCAAGGGCATGCCGCCCACGCTGCCGGACTCCGGGGTGCGGCTGAAGCCGGTCAGCCTGTCCTCGAGCCAGGTCCGCAACTACTACTACGGCTTCTCCAACGCCACCCTGTGGCCACTGCTGCACTACGCGATCGAGAAGCCGCGGTTCGAGCGGGCCTGGTGGCACTCGTACCGGGACGTGAACGCGATCTTCGCCGACCAGGCGCTGGCCGCGCTGGACGAGTACCCGGACGCAATCGCCTGGATCCACGACTACCAGCTGATGCTGGTCCCGCAGCTGATCCGCGGCCGGCGGCCGGACCAGCCGATCGGGTTCTTCCTGCACGTGCCGTGGCCGTCACCGGACATCTTCGCCCGGCTGCCCTGGCGGGAGCAGATCCTGGTCGGCCTGCTGGGCGCGGACGTGATCTCCTTCCACACCGAGCACTACCGCAGCAACTTCGTGCGCGCCTGCGCCCGGCTGCTGTCCGGCTCAGGTATCGAGGTGCGCGGGTCCACGATCGCGCTGCCGGACGGCCGGACGGTGCACACCACCGCCGCCCCGATCTCGATCGACGTGACCGACTTCACCCGGCACGCCTGCGACCCGGAGACCGGCACCGAGGTCGAGGCGCTGCGGGAGCAGTTCGCCGGGCGGACGCTGTTGCTGGGCGTGGACCGGCTGGACTACACCAAGGGAATCGTGGAACGGCTGCTGGCCGTGGAGATGCTGCTGGAGCGCAACCCGGACATGCGCACCAGCGTGGCCTTCCTGCAGGTCGCCGTGCCCAGCCGGGACAACGTGCGGGAGTACCGGCAGCTGCGGGCCGCGGTCGAGCAGCACATCGGGCGGATCAACGGGCGGTTCACCGAGCCCGGCAACGACGTGCCCGTGCACTACCTGTACCGCGGGCTGGGCCAGCAGCAGCTGGCCTCGTACTACGCGACCGCCGACGCCCTGCTGGTCACACCGCTGATCGACGGCATGAACCTGGTCTGCAAGGAGTACGTCACCGTGCAGGAAGCCCGGAACTCCAGCGGGCTGCTGGTGCTGAGCGAGTTCACCGGCGCGGCCGAGGAACTGCCGCAGGCCGTGCTGTGCAACCCGTTTGACGTCGAAGGCCTGTCCTACCGCATCGAGCAGGCGCTCCGGCTTCCGGTCGAGGTCCGGCGGGCGGCGATCTCGGACATGGCCTCGTACGTGCGCAAGCACGATGTGCACCTGTGGGTGGCCGAGCAACTGTCCGACATCGCGTCTCGGGGCGGCAAGAGCTGAGACACGCCGCCTCAATTTTGTGAATTAACTGAGCGTGACGAGTTGACTACGCTACGTTAGCTAACCGTGCGCCACAGAAGGTGGCGCTCCCGGTCCCCCTCCCGGGGCCCGGTCATCGGGGGTGGGTCTATCAGGCCCACTGTCTATATCGGGGAGTGACTACACGTGCTCAGCGCCGCTCTTTCCGCCATCGCCACCTCGACCGGCATCGTCCTGTCGGAGGTCGGCAACTACCTGAACTCGGTCATCAGCTCCGTGGCTTCGGTGCTCTAAGTCAGGTCAACTGGCAACTGCGCGCCACCTAGCCGTGGCGCGGCCAGCTCCCAGTGGGACTGGTTTCGGGCCTCCGTTTGGCCCATATGAAAACAGGAGTGATCGAAAGTGTTTGCCTCGGTTCTCGGTCAGATCGCCAACGATCTGGCAGCCCGCCGACGCGCGTCAGCGGCCTGGTGAGCAACCTGCTTTCCTCACTGAACCTGCCGTCGGGCATCCTCTAAGCGCTGCCTGAACGGACGCACGAAAGAACGTAAGCACGAACGCAAGATGGTAAGACGGTAAGAGGAAGAGGCAATACCGCAAGACCAAGAGCAAGACCGATCGGCCGATCAAAAAAATCAGGCCTGGGCGAACTGCAGCGTCCCGGGCCTGATTTTTTTATGGAATTCAACGCCCGCGCAGATGCTGGTAGGCCGCGAGCGACTCGTTGCGGGCCTGGGCGTGGTCGACGATCCGCTCCGGATAGCCGTCGGGCAGCCCGTCGGCCCGGTCCCAGGGCTGGTGGACCTCCTTGCCGCTCAGGTCACGCAGTTCGGGCACGTAGCGGCGGATGTACTCGCCCCGGGGATCGAACTTCTGGCCCTGGGTGATCGGGTTGAAGATCCGGAAATAAGGTGCGGCGTCGGTGCCGGTGCCCGCGGTCCACTGCCAGCCGTGCTGATTACTGGCCAGGTCGCCGTCGACCAGGTGTTGCATGAAGTGACGGGCCCCGTGCGTCCACTCGATGTGCAGGTCCTTGACCAGGAACGAGGCCACGATCATACGGACCCGGTTGTGCATCCAGCTCTCGGCCAGCAGCTGGCGCATGCCCGCGTCGACGATCGGGTAGCCGGTCCGGCCTTCGGTCCAGGCCCGGAACGCCTGGTCGGCCTCCTGACCGGTGGAGTAGGGCATCTTGGCCATCTGGGGCAGGAAGTACTCGCGGGCGCTCTCCGGCCAGAAGTACAGCACGGCGGCGTAGAACTCCCGCCAGGCGATCTCCTTGCGATAGGTCGAATCGCCGCCGCCGAGGCTGTCCAGGATGGTCCGCGGGTGGATCGAGCCCCACTTCAGGTAGGGCGACATCCGCGACGTGTGGTCCAGGTCGGGCCGGTCCCGCTCGGACGCGTAGCCGCTCAGATGGCTACGCCGGAATCGGCGCCAGGCGTCCCGCGCAGCCTCCTCGCCGGCGTCCGGCAGGGTCAGGCCGGACGGCAGGTCCGGGTCCTGCGGGATGCCGGTGCCGTCTACGGTGCGCCAGTCCACGTCGGCGGGCCGGGAGTTGGCGGGCTTGCGCCAGCCGTGCTCGGACCAGACCTTGTAGAACGCGGTGTAGACCTTGAACGGTGAGCCGTCGCCCTTGGTCACCCGGCCCGGGGCCACCGCGTACGGCGACCCGGTCCGGACCAGCGGGACGTCACCCAGCGCGTCGTCGACCCGCTCGTCGCGGGCCCGGCCGTAGGGGCCGTAGTCGGCGCTGATGTGCACCGAGGACGCATCCACCTCCTTGGCCACGGCGGGCACCATGTTCTCCGGCTTGCCCCGGCGCACGACCAGACCGCCGCCGTGCTCACGCAGCTGGGCGTCCAGGGCGCGCAGGGTCCGGTACATGAACGCGACCCGCGGCGCCCCCGACGGCTTACGCAGCACGTCGTCCAGCACGAACAGCGCCGTGACCGGCCCCTCCTCGGCCGCGGCCAGCAGGGCCGGGTGATCACCCAAGCGCAGATCCCGGCGGAACCACAGCACAGCTGACATCACACAGCTCCCCTCCGTGTGGTCTGAAGCTAGCTCACTTCCCCGTCCAGCCGGTTGCATTCACCGAGGTGACGGCCGGTTGACCGGGTTTGGGGGCGGGTCTAGCGTCGGGAACCGTCCGGGTACCACAGCGCAGTGCCAACCCCGAGGAGAACTCCGTGGCCGATTACGACCCGAGGACCAAGACCGGAATCCCGACCGAGCCGGTGGGCTCGCTCCCCCGCCCGGCCAAGCTGCAGGAGACCTACGCCCGTTACGACGCGGGTGAGGCCAGCCGGGAGGAACTGGAAGCCGATCAGGACGCTGCCATCCGCGACTCGATCGACCGGGGCCAGGCCACCGGCGCGCCCATCATCTCCGACGGGGAGCAGCGCTGGTCGAGCTTTGCCACCTACGCGATCACCGACACGCTGGCCGGGACCGGCCTGGCCGACAACCTGGCCGGCGACGGCGGCCAGTATTTCGCCATCTTCGCCGACGGCCACAAGCGCCAGCTGCCCCGGCTGACCGGCGGTCCGTTCCGCTACCAGACCTACGCGGCCGACAGCCTCAAGAAGTCCATTCCGCTGGCCAGCACGCCCATGAAGCAGGCGGTCATCGCACCGTCCATGCTGGCCCTGCTGTACCCGCTGGACGTCGAGCTGCCCGGGTACACGCGCGAGCAGTTCGAGACCGACCTGGTCAACGAGTGCGAGAAGGACATCAGGGCCGCGTTCGCGGCCGGGGCGGCCCGGGTGTCGATCGACTTCACCGAGGGCCGGCTGGCCACCCGGAACGACCCACGCAACCCGTGGACCGGGCGGAACATGCTGCCGCACTTCATCGACCTGGACAACCGGGTGCTGGCCCGGTTCACCCCCGAGGAGCGGAAGTCGATCGGCATCCACACCTGCCCGGGCGGGGACCGCGACTCCGTGCACAGCGCCGACGTCGACTACAACGACCTGCTGCCCAGCATGTTCGGGCTGAACGCGGGCTACTTCCTGATCCAGCTGGCCAGCGAGCGGGACAAGGACCGGGTGTACCGGATCATCGGCGACCAGTTGCGGGGTGACGCCGACGGCGTGACCCAGATGGCCTATCTCGGGGTCATCAACCCGCTGAACCCGCGCGTGGAGACGCCCGAGGAGGTGCGGGACTCGCTGATCCGCGCGGCCAACTTCATCGACAAGGAGCAGCTGGGCGCGACCGACGACTGCGGGTTCTCACCGTTCAGCATCGACGAGAAGCCCAACCACGGGTCGCCCGACTACGCCCGGGACGTGGCCTTCCAGAAGATCACCAACCGGGTGGCAGGCGCCCGGATGGCGGCCGAAAAGCTCGGCGTCAGCTGAGCCGGGCGGGTCGGGTGCCGGCTGAGCCAGGCCGGCGCCTGACCGGCGTCAGCGCAGGATCTCGACCAGCAACACCCAGGTGTTGACCAGGCCCGCGAAGATCATGGCCACCGTCGCGGGCACCAGCCAGTACAGACCGCCCCCGGCCTGAGCGGCCAGGCTGACCCCGGCCACGATGAGGCAGATATTGCCGACCGCCATCGGCACCAGCCGGGTGAGCGAGCGCGACCACCTGGGTTCCTCGGCCGAGCGGCCGGCCCGATGGTCGATGACCAGGCCCGTTGCCCAGGCGACGACGCCGGTGGCGATGAGCTCGCCACCCAGCGCGGCCCGGGCCTGGTCCGGGACGACCAGCAGCAGCGCGAAGATCAGCGGGACCGCGAAGAAGACCAGGGTCTGCGCGGCCCGCCCGGGCAGGTTCCGCTCGGTCAGGATCTGCTTGAGGTTGATCGAGACCGCGATGAACAGCAGGCCGGTCAGGGTGGCGGCCGCGGTGGCGGCGGTGGTACCGAAGCCACCCCAGTCGGCCGCGGAGTACGCGGTCACGGTCAGGCCGCGGTGAGCTGGTAGCGGGAGCCCACGCTGGGCTGGACCCAGGCGTCGGGCAGGGCCCGGGCCAGCGCGTGCTGGGCGCGCCAGCCGGTGCAGTGGCCCGGCACGATCAGGGCCGGGGCCAGTTCGGTGAGGGCATCGACGGTGGGCCCGATGATCGGCTCGAAGGCCGGCCCGGACAGGTGGAAGCCACCGATGACGGCGGCGAGCCGGTCCACGCCGGTCAGCCGCAGCGCCTGCCGGATGATGTTGACCACACCGGCGTGCCCGCAGCCGGTGATCACGACCAGGCCGCGGCCGCGCAGGTTGATCACCAGGGCCTGGTCGTCGATGACCGCGGCGTCGTGGCGCCAGTCCTGGCCGTCCCAGGCCTGGTGGGCCGGGGGCATGCCGCGCTCGAACTCGGTGGTGCGGTCGACCTCGCCGGTGATCAGGATGCTGCCGCCGGCCAGCAGCGACGGCTGGCGGCGTTCGATGACCTGGAAACCCTCCCGTTCCAGGGCCCCCCGGGACAGGGTGGGCATCTCGAACGCGGTGCCGTGGGGCGGGGCCAGACGGCGCCGGGTCCACACCGCCGGGTGCACGGTCAGGGGCAGGCCGGACCGGCCGCGCAGCCGGGCCAGCCCGGCAAAACCGCCCGCGTGGTCGAAGTGGCCGTGGCTGAGCACCACGCCCTGCACATCGTCCAAGCCCACCTCGAGGAACCCGGCGTTGACGGCCAGGCCGTCCGGGGACGCGCCGGTGTCGAACAGCACGGTGGTGGACTGGTCGCCGTGGCGGGCGGTGACCAGGGCCGAGAAACCGTGCTCGGCCCGCAGCCCGGGCACGGTCTCGCCGCCGGTGAACTGGGGCGCCGCGACCCGCCCGGTGCGGCCGAACCCGGGCCGGGTGACAGCCCCGCCCGACGCGAGCAGGGCGTCGAAGACGTTGTCGACCAGGGTTATGACCGAGACCTCGTCGACCTCGGGGAGATCGATCGGATCGACGGCGGAGCCAGTCGCGGACCGGGGCTCAGGGTGAAGACCTTCGGCATGATCAGATGCGTCGCACACGTGGCTGACCGTAGTTGCTGGCGGGAGCACCGGCAACGGCGGACCGGGACGTGAGACGATCGCCGCGATCCAAGCGGACGCGGACGGACCCCGGCGCGACGTGGGCCCGGCTCAGGGAGGCGGCGGCATGTTCGACGACCGGTGGGCGGCGCTGGAGTGGCGGGAGATCCCCGGCCAGCCTGCCGCGGCACTTCGAGGGTAGGAGGCGGTTATGTGGCAGACCCTGGAGAATCGTGAGATCAGGCGGCGCGGCCGGCTCATCCCGGCCGAACGGCCCGGTGAGCGGCCGCGGCCCGACCTGCCGGAGGGCACCGACCTGCTTCCGCAGATCAAGCACATCGTGGTGCTGATGATGGAGAACCACTCCTACGACAACTACCTGGGCACGCTGAAGGGTCGTGGCGACGGGTTGCCGGACGGTCCGGCCGCCGCCAACCCACGCCGCGATGGCAGCCCGGTCCAGCCGCACCATCTGACCCGGACCGACCAGGTCAAGGACAACCCGACGCAGAGCTGGCACGGCGCGCACCTGCAGTGGAACCAGGGCCAGAACGACGGGTTCGCCCGGAGCATCGAGGAGCTGGTGCCGGGCCAGGACCCGACGCTGCCGATGGGTTACTGGACCGAGGAGGACCTGCCCTTCTACCACGGGCTGGCCCGGACCTTCCCGCTGGCCGACCGCTGGTTCTCCTCCTGCCTGGGACCGACGTTCCCCAACCGCCGGTTCATGATGGCGGGCACCGCGCACGGGCTGATCGACGATCTGCCCTGGGACATCCTCGACCTGCCACCCGGCGGCACCATTTTCGACATGCTGACCCGGCACGGCATCGGCTGGTTCAACTACCACAACGTCCGGCCGGCCCGGGTCCTGCTCAAGCGGGCGCTGGGCCAGAACGGCCTGCGGGCCGCCCGTGGCGTGTCCCGGGTCGGCCGCTGGTTTCCCCGGGTCACCGAGCGGGTCCAGGGCAACAAGCAGTTCACCGCCGACCTGTACCCGATGGGGATCGCGGGCTGCGTTCGGCACCTGCGGCGGACCGAGCAGTTCTTCGCCGACGCCGACGCGGGCACGCTGCCCGGGTTCTGCATCGTGGACCCGGACTTCGACGTGTACTCGGAGGAGAACCCGCAGGACATCCGCAAGGGTGAGAGCTTCGCGGCCGAGGTCATCAACCGGGTCATGCACGGTAAGGGCTGGGAGCACACCCTGCTCATCTGGGTCTACGACGAAGGCGGCGGCTACTACGACCACGTGCCCCCGCCGGAGGCGGTGCCCCCGGACGACGTGCCCGCGCACAATCCGCTGCTGGCCGCGCCGGGGTGGGTCAAGCTGCTGCTGCGGCCGGTGCTCGGTTCCTACCTGCGCAAGATCAGGACCGAGGACGACGGGCCGGACGCCTACGACCGGCTGGGGTTCCGGGTCCCGGCCGTGCTCGTTTCCCCGTACGCGCGGCCGGACTTCGTCACCAGCACGGTCTTCGACCACACCTCGATCCTCAAGCTGGTCGAGCAGAAGTGGAACCTGCCCGCCCTGACCCGCCGGGACGCGGCCGCCGAATCCCCGCTGGAAGGCCTGGATCTGGACGCCCCGCCCGCGTTCCTGAGCCCACCGCAGTTGCCCGAGCCGGCCATGCGCTGGGGCGACTGGGAAGACGAGCGGGTGGCCCAGGGCCGCGGACGGCGGTCCCGGAGGTCACAGTCAGTCCGGCGGCAGCGGTGAGCCGGACGCCGTAAACGGGTTGCCCCGGCGGTCGGCGGTCCGATAGGAACGCGGCATGCTGCGTGGTGAGAAAGTGCTCCTGCGGGCCCGGCAGGACAGTGACATCCCGGTCCTGGAGGCCGAACTGCACGGGGACGTGGAGCTGCGGTCCCGCACCGACAGCCGGCCCTGGCGGCCGCTGCCGCCCGGGTCGGCCGACTCCCCGTTCCGGATCACCGACTGGCGGTCAGACCCAGCCGCATTCTCCGTGGTCGAGCTGGCCAGTGACGAGCTGGCCGGCGACGCGCTGCTGTGGGGGGTCGACCCGCACAACCGGTCGGCGCACCTGGGCATCACCCTGCTCCCGTCGTCTCGCGGGCGGGGGCTGGGCACCGACGTGGTACGGGTCCTGTGCCGGTACGGCTTCGAGACCCGGGGCCTGAACCGGCTCCAGGTCGACACGCTGTCCGATAACGAGGGCATGATCCTGGCCGCGACCAGGGCCGGCTTCACCCGGGAAGGGCAGCTACGCCAGGCGGGGTGGGCCAACGGGGCGTTCGTGGACGAGGTGATCCTGGGGCAGCTGGCCGCCGAGTGGTTCGGCGACGGGCCCGCCTGGGCGGGCGACCCGGTTTAGCGGCGGCGGCTGAGGTGGGCCGGCGCTTCAGCCGATACCTCAGCCGATGCCCAGGACGGGACGGCACTCCTCGACCCCGGCCAGCTCGACGTCGTCCCGGCGAACCCGCTGCCAGGCGTCCCGGGTGAGCCGCCACTGCTGGATCTGCGCGGGCTCGCCGCGGCGGGTGTCCCAGTCCAGGCCGTTCGGTTCATAGCCCAGGCCACGGGAAATGCGGTTGGACGCTTCGTTGTCGACGAAGGCATCGCTGCCGGCTTCCTGGGCGCCCAGCCCGGCGAAGGCCAGCTGCAGGATCGCCGCCCGCATCTCCTGGCCGAGTCCCTGCCCGCGGCGGCCGGGGGCCAGCCACGAGAAGGTGGACACCGTGCCGAACCGCGCGAAGTCCTTGCCGATGAGGTCCTGCATGCCGGCCGGTTCGCCGTCGACGAGCACGGCGAAGTAGAGGCGCCACGCATCCGGGCTCACGCGGGAACGGCCGGCCCAGACGCGGCGCAGCCATCGCCATTCGCGTTCGGGGCTGTCGGCGTAGAACGTGCTCGGGTCGTCGAACGGCCACGGCTCGACGTCGGCGATACCGGCCCGGACCAGCGGCACAAGACGTTCCAGCAGTTCGTCGGACGCGCCGGCCAGCGTCAGCCGGGGTGTGCGGACTTCGACGTTCAGCGGAGGGTAGATATGGGCCACGCCCGGACCGTAGCGAGCCCGTCCGGTCGCCGCATCCGATTTTCCCGGTGGGGCCCCGGACCCGTTCTAGGCGGGTGAGCGGGGCAGGGCTTTGACCGTCTCGGTCAGAGCCTCCATGGCCGGGACCGCGGACAGCAGCTCCTGGGCGGTCGGCCCGGGCAGCTGTCGCAGGCACTCGGTCAGGACCTGGGTGCGGTGCTCCCGGATCCGCTCGTGCACGGTGCCCCCGGCCGGGGTGACCTCGACCCGGGCCGCGCGCAGGTCACTGGGGTCGGGCAGCCGCCGGATCAGGCCCTTCTCGTCCAGGGCCCGGACCACGCGGGACAGCATGGTCGGGTTCAGGCCCTCGAGGCCGGCCAGTTCGGCCAGGCCCAGCGGGCCGCGGTGACGGACCAGGCCCAGCACCGAGTACTGGGTCGGGGTCAGCCCCTCGTCGGTGGAGGTGTCGTTGAGCTGACGCGCGAGCTTGGAGATGACGACCCGCAACCGCGCCACCAGTTCGACGTCCATGTCTCCTCCGCGGATACCAGCTGGGCATTTGCTAATGCCGTGGCACTTGCTTGCTTATCGGCAAGCAACTACCGTAATCATATGTGAGTGAGGTTACGGCCACATCCTCTGTCGCGGCGGTTCCGGGCGCGCCCGGCTCCCCGCCCGTGCGACGGAATCTGATCTTCGCCATCGTGTCCATCGGGCTGTTCATGGCCTCGATCGACCAGACCATCGTGGCCACCGCGCTGCCCGCCATCCAGAAAGAACTGCACACCCAGATCAACTGGAGCGGGTGGACGATCACTATCTACGCGCTCGGGCAGGTCGTGGCCATGCCGATGGCCGGCAAGATCAGCGACATGTACGGCCGCAAACGGGTGTTCATGCTGGCCGCGGCGCTGTTCACCGTCTCCTCGCTGTGCTGTGGATTCGCCGGCAACATCTACCTGCTGCTGCTCCCCCGCGCGGCCCAGGCGCTGGGCGGCGGGGCGTTCATGCCCTCGGCGACCGGCATCGTGTCCGACCACTTCGGCGCCCAGCGGGACCGGGCCGTCGGCATGTTCACCTCGATCCTGCCCATCGGCGGCATCATCGGGCCCATCATCGGCGGCCTGTTCGTCAGCTACTGGTCCTGGCGCGGGATCTTCCTGGTCAACGTGCCGATCGGCATCGTCCTGATCATCCTGGTGGCCAGATTCATCCCGGCCAACTCGGTGCGGGTGTCCCAGCGCATTGACCTGGTCGGGATCGCCCTGCTGACGCTGCTGATCCTGGCCGCGATGTTCGGCATCACGTACCTCGGCAGCGGTGACGTGCCGCTGTACAGCCCGGTGTTCCTGGGCTGCGAGGCGATCGCGGTGGCGGCCGGGTGGGCCTTCGTCCGGCACTCCCAGCGGGCCCCGGCTCCGTTCGTGCCGTTCCGGCTGCTGCGCGGGCACGGCTTCGGGGTGATGAACCTGATCAACCTGGTCTACGGCGCGGCCGCGCTGGGGTTCGCCGCGCTGGTCCCGCTGTACGCCCAGGAGCGTTACCACATCCCCCCGCTGGGCGCGGGCACGCTGCTGACGGCCCGGGCGGTGGGCATGATCTCGGTGGCCGGGGTGGCGGTGATGGCCCTGCGCCGGACCGGGTACCGGCTGCCGATGATCGGCGGCTTCGTGATCCTGGCCGGCGGACTGCTGGTCATGGCCTGGCCCGCGCCGATCTCGCCCTACGCCTGGCTGGCGGTGGCGGCCGGGGTCACCGGCTGCGGGATGGGCCTGTCCGTGCCGGCTTCCAACAACGCCAGCCTCCAGCTGGCCCCGGACCAGGTGGCGGCCATCGCCGGCCTGCGCGGCATGTTCCGCCAGGGCGGGGCGATCATCGCCGTGTCGCTGACCACCGCGATCATCGCCCGCAGCCACGACGCCGGGATCATGCAGGCCCGGGTGTTCGTAGTGTTCGCCGCGCTGCTGATTGCCCTGTTGCCGGTGGTGTGGTGGCTGGTGCCCGATCACCACGGCAACTGGTGAGGTTGGGTGGGGCTCCCCGGTTTTAAGGGCCCTGGCCGGCCGCCTTGACTCTCACCTTGGGGGAGCCCGCACACTCACTGTGCCGGGCCGATTCGGCCCGGCGACGAGGGAGTCAGGGTGGAAGAGATCGGCATCGGAGAGTTCGCCCGGCGGTCCCGCCTGTCGCTGAAGGCGCTCCGCCTGTACGACGAACGCGGGGTGCTGGTGCCTGCGCGCGTCGATCAGGCGTCGGGCTATCGCTACTACGACCCGGCCCAGCTCGACCAGGCCCGCCTGGTCGTGATGCTGCGCCAGTTGCAGTTGCCGCTGGCACAGGTCAGGGAGCTGCTCGCGTGCGATCCGGCTGAGGCGGCCAAACGCATCGCCGAGCACTGGCGCGACGCCGAAGCGACCCACGACGCGCGGCGCGAGCTGGCCGACTACCTCGTCAGCCGATTCAGCGGACAGAGGTCAGTCATGTACGAAGTCGCCACCCGGGAGATACCCGAACGAAGCCTGCTCGGCCTGAAGCGTGAGGTCGACGAGCAGGGGCAATGGGAGTTCGGCCAGGAGTTCATCGGAATCTGGCGCCAGCGCCCGCTCCCGCTGATGGAAGGACGAGCAGGCGCGGCCTTCTGTATCTGGTGGAGCCACCCGAGCGCGGACAGCGATGGCCTGATCGAATGGTGCAGGCCGGTTCCCGCGGCCGAGGCAACGGCCCTCGCGGGGCGCTATCCCGAGCTGACATTGCGAACCGAGCCGGCGCATACCGAGGCGTTCGTCACGCTGCCAGGCTGGGGTGGGCCGCAAGCCGCGGTGAGCTGGCAGCTCGCGGTCGAGTCGCTGGGCGCCTGGGCGCAGGAGCAGGAGCGGGAGCACGCGGATGAGCCGGAGCCGCGTCTCGCCCTCACCGACGAAGACCTCGGCCTGCGCACCACCTATCTCGCGACCCCGGGCATGACCGCGGCGACCGTCCCCGACGACTACGTCGACCTCGCCGTCCCGTTCGCCGTCGAGCGATGACCGGCGCCA